>JAGODO010000095.1 GCA_017998165.1 Flavobacteriales bacterium
TCCTGGTCATGCTCGCATTGATGATGTGGGGCGACGTGCACCATCTCATACTTCTGTACGGGACGGTCGCGAGCATCGGCGGCCTCTGGACGTGGGGAATGCTATGGCTCGAACGACCGCGGAGCGGTGAGGACGAACAGTGAAGCGTACGCTACGACCGACCGAAGCAAGACCCCATCTTATCCGGCGATCCGCCGTACTTTCGCACCGCGTTCGAAAAGGATCTGCCGGTCGTGCTGTGGTGCGACGTGTCCTGAACGCTTCCGCTGAAGTGCCATTGGTGCTGGCGGAAGAGGAATGATCACTCAGTGATGTTCCTGCCAAGACTTGAACTTCCTGCGTTGAACTCGTGACCTGCATGGTCGCGCATACCACTTGCTCAAAGGATGACACCACTCACATTCGACCTGCTCCGGATAACCGGATGGACCCTGGCGGGTGCATTGGCCGGATGGGGGCTGGATCTGCTCATCCTCCGCCGGTTCCGCGTGTTGGCGCGGCGAAGTGCGAATCCCGTGGATGATGTGGTCGTGGATGCCTTCAGCGGTTTGCTGCCGATCTGGGCGGCACTAGCAGGCTTGCGGCTGGCGCTGCGTTGGAACCAATTGCCCGAGCTCTGGAATGTACCCTTGGCGCGCGGGGTGTTCATTCTGGCCGTAGGAACGATCTGTCTGCTGGTGGCACGCATGGCGAGCGGCTGGTTGCACCAAGCGACGAGCAGGGTGATGGCCGGTGCATCACGATCGGCATCGATCATCGGCATCATCACCCGTACAGCCGTTTACCTGGTAGGGGTGCTGGTCATCCTGCATGACCTGGGGATATCGATCACCCCGATGTTGACCGCCTTGGGCGTGGGGGGGCTGGCCGTAGCATTGGCACTGCAGGATACATTGACCAACCTGTTCGCGGGTATCCAACTGCTCGCCTCACGGCAACTGAACGTGGGTGATTTCGTGAAGCTGGAGAGTGGTGAGGAAGGCTACCTCACGGACATCACGTGGCGCAACACGACGATACGCGCGCTCTCCAACCACCTGATCGTGGTACCGAACGCGAAGTTGGCCTCCTCCATCATCCAGAACCATCAACAACCGGAGCCGGAAGAAGCCGTGGTGATGCAGGTGGGGGTGAGCTACGACAGCGATCTGGACCATGTGGAACAGGTGACGATCGAAACGGCCCGGGAAGTCATCCGGCGGGTACAACCCGAGCTGAAGGGTTTCGACCCCTTCATCCGCTACCACACCTTCGCCGACTCGAGCATCGGATTCTCCGTGATCCTGCGCGCCAAGGAGTTCACGGAACGCTATGTGGTGATGCACGAATTCGTGAAAGCCCTGCACCGCCGGTACAAGGCAGAGGGCATCGTGATCCCCTACCCGATGCGTACCTTACAGATCGACATGCAACCCTCCCTGATACATGAGCATTGAGAGCCGCCTGATCATCGTGTCCAACCGGTTGCCTTTCCGGTTCACGGAGCGGGATGGCCAGGTGCAGGCGCATCCGAGTGCAGGTGGATTGGTAAGCAGCATCGGCTCCTATCTGGACCGCAAGCCCGGTGAAAGTGGCCTGAGTGATGGGCGACCGGTCTGGGTAGGGGCCACCGAATTGCGGACGCGGCGGCTGACAAAGGCGTTGAACACGGCCGGAATACTGGCCCAAGGGCCGTATGATGTACGGGCGGTGGGCCTGCCGGACGCCGTGCGCGACCGGCATTACAACGGCTTCAGCAATGACACGCTCTGGCCCTTGTTCCACTACTTCCCATCACTGGTGCGGTACGAGCAGGACTGGTTCGAGCACTACCGCGCCGCGAACGCGCTGTTCCTGCAAACCTTGGAGAGCACCGTTCGGCCGGGGGACCGGGTATGGATACACGATTACCACCTGATGCTGCTGCCGGCCATGCTCAGGCGGAAGTTCCCCGCGCTGGCGATCTCCTTCTTCCTGCACATCCCATTTCCTTCCTACGAGGTGTTCCGCCTGCTGCCGGACACTTGGCGAAAGGAATTGTTGGAAGGTGTGCTGGGAGCGGACCTGGCGGGATTCCAAACGCACGACAGCGCGCAGTACTTCTTGAAGAGCGTGCAACAATTGCTGGGGGCCGACCTGGACCTGCGCACGGTGCGGAGCCACGCCCACTCGACGGTGGTGGACGCCTTCCCGGTGAGCATCGACCCCGCCAAATTCCGTGATGCGTTCGATGACCATGCCGTGGTGGGCGAGAAGAACCAGATCCGCAAGGACATGGCGCACCGCAAGCTCGTGCTCTCCGTGGACCGGTTGGATTACACGAAGGGTGTGCTGCAACGGCTGCAAGGCTTTGAGCAATTCTTCGAGGATCACCCGGAAATGACGGGGAAGGTGACCTACCTGCTGCTCATCGTGCCCTCGCGCGATGCGATGACCAAATACCGGGAGCTGAAGGACCGGATCGAGGCGGCGGTAGGCCGTATCAACGGCCGGATCGGGCGCGTGGACTGGCAACCGGTGATCTACCAGTACCGCGCGGTAGACCACAAGAAACTGTGCGCATTGTACGATGCGGCGGACGTGGCGCTGATCACACCGCTCCGGGACGGCATGAACCTGGTGGCCAAGGAATACGTGGCCGCCCGCAAGGACCGGCGCGGGGTGCTCATCCTGAGCGAAACAGCGGGCGCGGCCCATGAACTGGGCGGTGCCCTCATCATCAATCCGACGGACCGCCAGGCCATCTCCGCCGCACTGCGCCGCGCCCTGGACATGAGCGCCGAAGAACAGAACCAACGCATGACCGAGATGCAGATACGCTTGGGACGGTATGATGTGGTGCGCTGGGCGGAAGACCTGCTGGGGCAATTGGACGGCGCGGTGGCGCTACGGCGGCAGCTGCGGGTAAAGGAAGTGACGGCCGAGGTGAGGAACTCCTTCCTGCCCACCTACTATGTGGCGAAGGCGCGGTGGCTGTTCCTGGACCACGACGGAACACTGGTGCCCTTCGCCAAACGCCCGGCCGATGCGGTACCCGGAAAGGACCTGCTGGCCACGTTGGCCCATCTGGCCTCGGATGAGCGGAACGCCATCGCCATCGTGAGCGGCAGGGACCGGGAGCTGTTGGACCAATGGTACGGGCACCTGCCTGTCCACTTGGTGGCCGAACACGGTGCTTTCACGCGGCACCCCGGTTCGGTATGGACCGGACAACCCGTGCGCACGGAATGGAAAGAGGCGGTGGTCGCCTTGTTCCAACAGTTCCACGACCGCTGCCCGGGCTCGCTCGTGGAGGAAAAAACGACGGCCGTGGCCTGGCACTACCGTGCAGCGCCACCCGACCTGGGCTTCATGCGGTCGCGCGAACTGGTGAACGTGCTGAACGACATGGCGCGGTCCTTTGATTTCCAGATCATCGAGGGGAACAAGGTGCTGGAGGTGCGGCCCATGGGCATCGACAAGGGTTCCGCCGCGAAGCGGTTGCTGCACGCCCGACCCGCGGAGATGATCGTCGCCATCGGTGATGACCGTACGGATGAGGACCTGTTCAAGGCCTTGCCCATCGACACCTTGAGTTTCCGCGTGGGCATGGTGCCGAGCTTCGCGCGCTATAATCTGCCCGGACCGGATGATGTGCTCTCTTTCCTCTCGGTATTCGCCTCCGCCCGCCGACCTTTGGACGCGGAGGTGATCTGAGCAGCGCTCCCGTGCCGTATGCCGGGCCGACCCGTCGTCAGCCGACGTGTGCCCCCGCCGCCCCGGCCCCACCGCTATGGGCCTTGCGCGCCGCCGCCGCTCTTCGCGGATCCAGTCTGCCGGTCTGGCCCACATGGGCCAATGACACGGCGGCATTGATCACCCCGATGTGGGAAAAGGCTTGCGGGAAGTTGCCCAAGTGCGCGTTGGTGATGGGGTCTATCTCCTCGGCGAAGAGTCCCAATCCCGTGGCGCGCGCCAGGATGCCGTCGAACAAGCGGTGCGCTTCATCCGCACGGTCGGCGAGTATCAATGCGTCCACCAGCCAGAAGGTGCAGAGCACGAAGGTGGCCTCGCCTCCTTCGATGCCATCTGGTGCATCCAGGTAACGGTAACACAGGCCGTTCTGAACGAGCCGGTCCAGCGTGGCGTTGATGGTGCTGACCATGCGCGGGTCCGTACCCTCGATGAAGCCCACCATGGAGAGCAGCAGGTTGGCCGCATCCAGGCGATCATCCTCGTAGGACTGCTTGAACGCACCGAGCCGTTCGCTCCAACCACGTTCCATCACCTGGTCCTTGATGCGGTCACGTTGCTCGCTCCACCTTTCGCGGTCACCCTCCAGGCCGAACTGTTCCGCCAGGTTGATGGCGCGGTCCAAGGCCACCCAGCACATCACCTTGCCGAACACGAAATTCCTACGGCCTCCGCGCACTTCCCAGATGCCGTTCTCGGGCTGGTCCCAATTGTCCGCCACCCAATCCACGATGGGCCGGAAGTGCTCCCACACGGGTGCGGGGTCATATTCGCTCACATGACAGGCGAAGGCCAACGCGTCCAGCACTTCCCCGTACACGTCCAACTGTATCTGGTCGGCGGCCCCATTGCCGATGCGGACGGGCCGCGAGCCCAGATAGCCACCGAAATGGTCCAAGGTCCTTTCCTCCACGGCCACACTGGGGTCAATGGGATAGAGCACACGCAGGCCGGTGCCCTCCAGCTTCACCGTGCGCACGATCCAGTCGAAGAAGGCGTCGTCCTCTTTCACGTACCCGGCCAGTAGTAGCGCGTAGAGCGTGAACGACGCGTCCCGCAGCCAACTGAAACGATAGTCCCAATTGCGCACGCCACCGATCTCTTCCGGCAACGAGGTGGTGGGGGCGGCGACGATGGCACCCGTCGTCGCGTCCTGCAGGAGTTTGAGCGCCAGACAACTGCGCACCACCTGGTCCCGGTAGCGGCCTTGATAGGTGCAGAGCGCCGACCAGTCACGCCAATGCGCGAGCACCTCTTCCATCGCACGCAAGGGGTCGGCCGGCGGGGGTGCATGGTGGTTGCGCAGCACGAACGCCAAACGCTCACCTGCGCGCACACGGAATTCGCAGAGCGCGACCCCGTGCTGCTTGTCGATACACCAATCGGAAGGGCCGCTCACCACTTGCGCGCCGAAATGCACGTCTTGACCATCGGTCCGGAACAGGGGTTCTGCGCGGCCATAGTCCGGCCGCGGGGAACAGGCACTTACCATGGGTACCTCCCCGTCCAAACATTCAACGATGCGCAGCACGTACCCGGCGTGGGCCGATCCGTTCACCGGGTCCGCGTTCGCGGTGTTCATGGCGTCCCACAGGCGCACGCGCCCCGCATCACAGGTGAAGGTGGTGGCCAGCACGTTCGTGTCCGGCACGTATTCATGTGATGAATGGAATGCGCCCTCCGGATGGATCGCCCACTGCCCACCTTTCTCCAGATCGAGCAAGCGTGCGAACAAGGAGGGAGAATCGAAGCGGGGCCAACAGAGCCAATCCATCGAACCACGGCTGGTGATGAGGGCGGCCGTATGGCAATTGCCGATGACGCCGTGGTCGGCGATGGGGGGAAAACCCTGCGCGGAGGTATGTGGTTCCTTCATTGTCCTTGCCGATGGGCGCTCCTGTTCCGTGGCCCACACCGTACGTGGCTCCGCAACAAAGTTGCCATCATTCGGCAAGCGCACGGTCGCCTCCTCAAACGATGCTGCCGGGGCACTGTGATGAAAGTTCTCCCCATCTTCGGCGCACCCGCATGTCCTCTGACCCCGCCCGCATCCAAACCTTCATTACCGCATGGGAAGTGTCGGGCGGCGCCGAGCGCGGCAACGCGCATTCGTTCCAGAATGAACTGTGCGACATCCTGGAAGTGCCGCGGCCGGACAAGACCGTTCCGGACAATTCGCAGAACGCCTACGTCTTCGAGAATACCATTCCAGCTCCCGAAGGCAGCAAGAACTTCATCGACCTGTACCAGCGCGGCTGCTTCGTGCTGGAGACCAAGCAAGGCGCTGACCGCGATGGCACCGACCCGAAGAAGATCCGCGCGCTGGGCGAGCAGACGGATGCGCACCGCAAGCACCAGCAAGCCGCGCAGCCCGGCCTTACGATGACGGACATGTACAACGACCTGGAGAAGGAACGGACTGGCGAAGCGCTCACACCCAAGGAGCGCAAAACGCACGAGCAAGGCGTGGTGGGCATATTGCGCCAATTGCACGATGAACTGGATGCGGCCGTCGCCGAGGCCTACGGCTGGCCTGCCAAGCTGAACACCGATGAGATCCTCACGCGACTGGTCGCGCTGAACGCCGAGCGCGCCGCCGAGGAAGCGAAAGGAAATGTGCGCTGGCTGCGGCCAGCGTACCAATTGAAGGGCAAGGAACAAGCGAAGGGCAAGCAGGCGAAACTGGACCTGACCGAAGAAGCGCTACCGGTGGCCGCTGCATTGCGCCCCTGGCCGGATGAACTACCGGCGCAGGCGGCGACCTTGAGCGCCGTGCTTGGCACACTTGCGGTACCTGCGGATGTGGCGACCATAGCGGGCCACTTCGAGGGGAAGAAGACCAAGAAGAAATTGGAAGAGATGACGCGGGTGTTGGAGACCTTGGAGGCGCTGGGAAGCGCATGGGAGAGAGAGGGTGGCTGGGTGAGTTCGGGCTAACCATTGAAACGCCGTTGAGCAGTTCGGCCTCCTTTTCGGGGGTGATCTCTGCCCCGGCCCCCGAGCCGGCCTGGACCGGACCTGTTCGATCGCCTGTCGCTGCCTAGCACTCCCTTCAAACGGCCTCACCCCAGCCGGCGCTCATGAAGGCCTTGATCCGGTCGCGATCACCGGCCACCCAGAGTACATCGCCTTTGGCAAGAAGGGTGGCGCCATCGGGGTTCAGCAGGCGCTGATCACCCCGCTCAATGCCCACGACCAGGGCCCGTGCTTCCTCCCGCAAGCCGGAGTTGCGCACGGTATCGCCCACTAGGGGTGAATGGCCATTGACCTCGAACTTGAGCAGGGCCACGTCATCCGGATGCAGATCGCCGACGGCGGGTCCGCTGGCGGCGGTGTTCAAGGCGGCGTTGAGCGCGGCAAGCTGATCATCGGTACCGATGACGAGCAACTCATCACCCGGTAGCAGACGTTCGTTGCGATCGGGCACGGGGATCGACACCTCACCACGTTCTATGAAAGCGATGTTCACTCCGTGCTTCTCGCGCAATTTGAGCTCGCCCAAAGACCTTCCCGCAACGGGCGAACCCGAGACCACGCTCACTGCCGCGAGGTGCATGTCCCAAGGTGCCAGCGCAGGCATCTTGCGTTGCTCCCGGTGTTCGCGCTGGTTCAGGTTGAGCAGGAAATGCGTCTCCACGCGGTGATAGAAGCTCTGTAGCCGCCTGCGAAAAACGATGAGTACGATCAGGGCCACCAGCGGCACCACGGCGAATGCCCAACCGCTGGGGAAGAACAAGACCACCACCAATGCGAGCAGGAAGAGGGCCACACCCAAGCGCAACAATTCCACGGCGACCAAGGGGCCACGAAGCTGCTTGCGGTTGAGCCAGAGCTTGCGGTAAGCGGCACGCTGGATGCGGCGAATGGCGATGGCCCAGATGGAGGGCAGGATGGCGACCAAGGTCACCAAACCGGCCAAGAGGTGCGCACCGCTGGGCGCGGCACCGAACAGGCCCACTTCGGTATCAGTGATCATCGGCGTGAGGTATCGGGAGCAGAGCAGGATAACCGCGAGCGCGATGACCGCATGGAGGATGATGTTGAGCAGGTACGCACGCAGGAGCTTGCGCCAGTCACTGCTGGCCTTGACCTGGCCGCTCTGGTCGCTGTAGCGGCCGATGCCCTCCAGCCAGCGCTGCGGCATTGCCCGCGCGATGAGGCCGTGCATGGGCACACCCGCCTTGATCATATACGGTGTGGTGAACGTGGTGACGGCCGAAACCGCTACGGCTACGGGATACAGCAGATCGCTGGTAACGCCCAGCGTGAGGCCGAGGGCAGCGATGATGAAGGAAAACTCGCCAATCTGTGAAAGGCTCATGCCCGCCCGAACGGCGATCCTAAGCGGCTGGCCGGCGAGCAAGGCACCGAGCATGCTGCTCACCGGCTGGCCGACGAGGACCACCAGGCTCAACACCGCGATGGGCAGCCAGTGATCGCGCAGCACGCCGGGATCGATCATCATGCCGACCGAAACGAAGAAGATGGCGGCAAAGAGGTCCTTCACAGGCTTCACCAAGTGTTCGATGCGTTCGGCCTTGGATGTTTCCGCCAACAATGAACCCATGACGAAGGCACCGAGGGGCGCGCTGAAGCCGGCCTGCACAGCGAGATAGACCATGCCGAGGCACAAGGCCACGGAGACAATGAGGAGCGTCTCGTCGTTCATCCACCTGCGCAGGCGGGTGAGCAGGGTGGGAATCAGGAAGATGCCCAGGGTGAACCAGAGCACCATGAAGAAGCCGAGTTTGCCCATCTCGAACAGAAGCGCGCCGCCGGAGAACTGCTGGCTCACGGCCACTGTGCTCAACAAGACCAGGAGCAGGATGGCCACCAGATCCTCCACTACCAGGACACCCAGCACAAGGCTGGCGAACGAAGCGGTCTTGAGCCCCAGTTCATCGAACGCGCGGAAGATGATGGTGGTGGATGAGATGCAGAGGATACCGCCGAGGAAGATGCTGTCCATGGAGTTCCACCCCATGGCCCGACCGGTGATGAAGCCGGCACCCAACATGAAGAGTACGGTGACCAGCGAGGTCACCGTGGCCGTTCCCCCCACCTTGGCGAGCTTCTTGAAACTGAACTCGAGCCCCAGACTGAACAACAGGAAGATCACACCGATCTCCGACCAGGTGCGAATGTTCGAGTCATCGATAACGGTGGGGAAAAAGGCGATATGCGGACCCACCAGGAAGCCGGCAACGATGTAGCCGAGCACCACCGGCTGCTTGGTCATCTTGCAAACCAGCGTGGTGACAGCGGCCACGGACAGGATCAGACCCAGGTCCGCTATGAGGGGTGGTAGATGAGTCATTATGAGGTACGAGCAATGTAGGGATCTTGATCCCGGACCCAGGCGATAATCCTCGGTACGGCACTTCGTTGATCACCCTTGGGCGCAACGCCCAAGGCCGAAATCATCTCAGCCAATAGTAAAGGACGACCCAAATGCCGATGAACAGCAAGCCTGGGTGCAGAAAGGCCTTGAGATGCTTCCTGTCCTTCTTGAGGATGAGCAAATAGAGGACGTAACCGACGAATACAGCGATCAGACCAAGCGGTATGTACAAGCGCAACATGGTCCGGAACTTTGGTCATCAACGACAAGGTTGACGAGAAGGGTTCGAACCTAAGGAATCATAGCTGGGCGAGCGCCCGAAAATGATCCGTGCCAAGTGCTGCATGAGTTCGAGTTAGTTTGGTCATCCCAGCGATGTCCAAGACAGCCAGACAACCGAAGATCCTGAAGCGCTATGTGCTCCGCAAGGAAGGCAACATCCTCCTCCTGATCTTCCTCGCTCTCTGGCTGGCCGGTGCGGCCGCAATGGCCGGCATCATGCTGTTCGCTCTGACAACCGAGCCTGTCAGACATTCCGAGTTCTGGCTGGCCCCGCTCGCGCTGGTGTCCGTGTTCACCTTCGGGCTGCGCATCTGGCTGTGGCATTGGCGGGGCAAGGAGGTGCTCACCGCCTATTCCACCCATGTGGAGATAGCCTACCAAGGCTCGTTCCTGTACCGGACGCTTTCCGTGACAGTGAGCGAGATGGACAAGATCAGGACGGCCTCGCCCAAAGAGACACCGCATTGGTTGCGGTGGTGGGGCTTCTCGGGTGGCAGCATCCGCATCGAATACCTCGGCCGTAGCGTCCTCATCGGCCAGGATCTCCCGCAGAAGAGGGCGGGTAGCATCGTTCAGCAACTGAACGACCTGTACGGCCGTTCACTGATCTGATGGATACTGAAGACTGGCCGACAGGCTAAGCCGCGCGCCGATCCCAGCGCAACCGGGCGAGCAGCATGGACATGGCCACCACTTGGAAGAAGATGGGGTGACCAGTCAATGCGCGCTGCTGGTACCTGCTGTGCTTCCAGTAAGCTTCTTCCGTGATGACCTTTTTGACGTGCCCATGGTCCTGCAGCACGTAGGCTCCATCGATCCGATCGGGCGTATAGCCCTCGTTCAAGTAGAGCATGGTGAACAGGAAGTTGAAGAAGAGGTAGGCCAGGACCAGCAAAAACAGCGCGCGGTGTGTGCGGGACAAGTAAGAGTGCAGCAGCTTCTGTTGTTGCCGGTGCGGCACGTCGCGCACCATGGGCATCACGGCCCGGATGGCTGACAGGAATGTGGCGACGATGCCCGCGTAAAGCAGGAAGAGGACGACCTTGGGCACAGGTGCCGCACTGGGCATGAAGGTGCCCGCATGGACCACAAGGGTGATCAGCAGCAGCGCGATGCTGAGCCAATAGAAGGCGCGGGTACCTGCGGACATTCCATGGCAAGATCGGCAGCGGAAGTGGAACGGCGGATACTGGGAGGATCGGGCAAGAAGCAGTGCCTCCCTTCCCTGACCCCACCGATGGCCATGTGAGAAATCGAGCGCGTGCATTTTTCATCCTTTTTTCATGCCTGTCGTTGCTTGACCGACAAGTGCATTTCAACCCCATGGAGGGGTCGTTACTGAATCTGGAATAGTACCACCACCTGCCAGGCGCATCTTGCGGGCATAACCCTGAAAAATCCACGAACATGGCATTCCGCGCAGACCTTGAGATGAACGGCAAGAAGTACCGCCTGCTGCATTGCAGCTATGCATTGAACCGCGATGTGGACCCCACGGGCCGCCCTGCGAGCGAGGTGAAAGGCGGCACGATCTCCTTCGAGATCGAGAGCACCGAGGACACCTCCATCTGGGACCTGATGATCGCCCAGTTCAAGAGCGTGGACGGTAGCATCGTGTTCAAGAAGCGCGATGAGGATGCCAAGATGAAGGAGCTGAAGTTCGAAACGGGCTATGTGGTGGCCTTGTCAGAGAATTTCGACAGCACGGGCGGAAACCCCTTGGCCCTCAGCTTCACGATCAGCGCGCATAAGCTTTCGTTGGGCGAGTCGAAGCTGGAGAACGAGTGGCCGATCTGATGAGATACTGGCAGCGGCCCGATCGCTACGCGATCGGGCCGCTGCCAGTAGACCGGGATAGTTCAGGCCTGAGCGGCCTGCACCGCATTCATTTTTCATGACTTTTTCATTCCTAGCACGAACTCGTGCAATGCCAAGCTGGGAGCGGATCCGAGGCCCCCAAGCCAGAGGGGGTTGTGCGCTTGGTTGACCCTTGCCTGAACCATGGTGACGACCGGGCGTTGAACGCTTCCGATGTATCGGAATACGGCCCTTGCGTTCAGCCTGTGCTCCCTCGCTTACACGGGCCAGGCGCAATCCTACGGCTTGCTGGTCGGCGGGTACCACACGGACCTACGGGCGGCCGGTGAGGTCTTCGCACCTGGCACCGGTTTGAACACCGGGTTCTTCATGCCCTTCTATGTGAATGACCGGCTCGTGATACGCGCCGAGGCAGGGCTGGTCGGGTACCGCGTGCGTCATGCATATGCAGATAGCACTGGCACGGAAAGCCGGCACGAGGGAAGTTTGACAGCACTGGGCCGCTTTTACCTGAGCAAGAAGGTATCCTTGAGCTTGGGTATCCAGGGCATCTACCTGCTACGAGCGGCGGAACCGATCATGGTGGAAGGTAGCCCATGCGTGCTGCGGCGAACGGACCTATGCCTGATGCTGGGTGCTGCCTACCGCTGGACGGACCGCTGGGAAACGGGATTGCGCTACGGGCAGGGCTTGTTGCCCGGGGCTGAACTCAACTACTACGCCACCGCTCATCGGCGCTACTTGCATGTAGCGCTGAGTTACCTCTTGCACACGGCCGCGATCAAATTCGCCGCGCGGCGCCAATGGCGCAGTGACTTGGCGTTGGCCCACCGCTATTGAGCCGAGCGGGCGGCCCTACTTTTACGCACATGCGAATCCTTGTAGTGGAAGATGAACCCAAGGTGGCGGCGTTCCTGAAGCAAGGGCTGGAGGAAAGCGGCTATGATGTGGTGAACGCCAATAATGGCGTGCAAGGCCGCGACTTGGCACTACAGTCCCCGCCTGACCTGGTGATGTTGGACGTGGTGATGCCGGGCATGAGCGGCGTGGAAGCGTGCCGCGCGATACGGGAGGGCGGAGGACGCATGCCGATCCTGATGCTGACGGCGCTGGGAACGACGGATGACAAGGTGCTCGGGCTGGATGCCGGTGCGGACGACTACTTGGTGAAGCCTTTCGAGTTCAAGGAACTCCTCGCACGTGTACGCTCGCTGACGCGCCGGGGTGCGCACGCACCCGACGCAGACAGCGCACTGGAGTATGCGGGGCTGCAATTAGATCCCCAGCGCAAAGAAGCAATGCGGGATGGCCAACGCATCGCCCTGACGGCGAAGGAATACGCGCTGCTGGAATTCCTGCTCCGCAATCCGGAGCGTGTGCTGTCCCGTGCGCTGATCAGTGAAAAGGTCTGGGACATCCATTTCGACACCGGTACGAACGTGGTGGATTCCTACATCAAGCTGGTGCGGAAGAAAGTGGACCGGG
>JAGODO010000096.1 GCA_017998165.1 Flavobacteriales bacterium
CCGTGCGTTCGATACGTGCGAACGCTGCGCGCATCACAACCGATCTCGACGAGCTTGCGGCCGGCACCTACCTCCTACGTTCGATCAATGCGGGAAACATGTGGACCGCTCAACGTTTCATCCTTCCATGAACGATCACCATCATGAGCGACCGATCCGTGAACACACGCATCCGTGAACTCGACCGCCGCAAGTTCCTGCGCGCAGGCTCCCTGCTCACGCTGGGCTCGCTGCTGTTGCCGCGCGAACTCTTCAGCCGACCCACGCCGGCCGGAGGAGCGTGCGAACCGACCAGTGATGACATCCTTGGTCCGTACTACCTGCCCGGCTCTCCGGTGACCACACTCGTTGCGCAACCCGATGAGCCCGGCGACCGTCTCTATCTCTCGGGCACCGTGCTGAGCAGTGATTGCATCACGCCGGTACCGGGCACGACCATCGAGGTGTGGCAGGCGAACGACGCTGCGGTGTACGACACGTCGCAGGCCTTCAACCTCCGGGCGACCTTCAGCAGCGATGCCAACGGGCAGTACGCGTTCGAGACGATCATGCCCGGGGCGTACCTGAACGGCAGCCAGTACCGGCCCAAGCACATCCACTTCCGCGTGAACAAGCCCGCCTTCCCCGAACTCATCACACAGCTGTACTTCGAAGGCGATCCCTACATCGCTGCGGATCCGTGGGCCTCCCAACCGGACGCCGTCCAGCGCATCATCCCGTTGAACGCCCTCGGAGGCGGTGCGCAGGAAGGCGTGTTCGACATCGTGCTCGATGGGCAGGTGGGCATCAAACCGAACCGTTTCGGCACCGATGGCGACCTGCTGCCGGTGTGCCCCAACCCGATGCGCGAGCAGTGCAACATCCATTTCAATGTCTTCCATCAGGCACGTGTGGCCCTGCACATCGCCGATATCAACGGACGTGTGCTGGTGACATTGATCGATGAGACCAAAGCGCAGGGCCGCTATACGCTGCAGTGGAACGGACGCGACAAGTCGGGGAACGAGGCGGCGGCCGGCACCTATTTATGTCTCTTCCACATGGACGGGAGGGCGGTGAAGGCCCAGCGCATCGTGCGGGAGTGAGCGCGGCGCGGACGTCCCATCTTCGCACCCGCGCCCTGCCGATCAACTGCGCGTCCCATGTCCACGCCCGACTTCAACCCCGTCCCCAGCAGCTTGATGACCATCCGGTTCCAGGACTGCGACCCGTTCAACCACTTGAACAACGGCCGCTATGTCGACTACTTCCTCAACGCGCGGGAGGATCATCTGCTGGCGCACTACCAACTGGATATCTACCGCATTGCCCGCGAGACCGGTCTGAGTTGGGTGGTGAGTACGACGCAGATGGCCTTTCTGCGCCCGGCCTTCCTCATGGAGAAAGTGCTGATCGAAACGCAGCTCATCCGTTTTGGCCGCAAGCATGTGGAAGTGGAGATGCGCATGTGGGATGAACTGAAAGAAACGCTGAAGTCCTTCTGCTGGATGGGATTCGTGCATTTCGACATCCGCACGAACAAGGTGTTGGAACACTCGGCGGAGTACCTCTCGCTCTTCGAGAAGGTCGTCGCGCCGGTGGTAGAGGCGTCGTTCGATGCACGGCTGAAGATGCTTTCGGGCAGGCGGGCTGACTAAGTCGAGGATGCGCCTGCGCTCGGGCCCCACGGGCATCCATCATTCCAAATCTGCGTCTCACGGATATCCACCATGCGCCTCGTTTACACGCTGCTCCTGTTCCTCGTGGCGAACCGGTCCGCCGCGCAAAGTTTCCACCGGACCTATGGGCACTGGGGCTCCTATCCGTGGAGGAGTTCAGCCGCTTCTTCCCACGCCTACTACCTCGCACATCTCGGAAATTTCACCGGCTTCGAAGGGCTGGAGCTGATCAAGGTGGACCTGGACGGCGATACGGTGTGGTCGCGCGGCTTCTACGGTACAGATAGCCATCTGGCCTGTGGGCCTGACGCGGTCTATCTCTCCAATGGTCTGGTGCTGGCGAAGATCGACACCGCAGGATCCCTGGTCTGGGCCAACGGGACCACCTACGACAATATGGGGGGCAGCTACAACTCCCGTGTACACGTGTTGGATGATGGCGTGCTCACGGTGGGTGAACGTGACTGCAACCAGCAGACAGGCGATATCCATTATGGTATCACGCTGGCCCGGTTTGATGCTGACGGAGGCCTGCTCTGGGGAAAGACGACCACACTTCCTTACTGGCAGACGAACCCCGGGTTGAACGCGCTCGCTTCCGTGATCGCGCCGAATGGGGACATCGTCATCGCCGGCGACCGGCTCCACGATATGGGATATCCCCAAAAGCCGATGCTTGCCCGCTTCACGTCCACCGGGGAGCTGATCTGGATGCGCACCTATACCGACCTCTCGGGTGTTTCGCCCCTGTTCGTGCCTACCGATCTGATCACGACCAGCGACGGCCATTTCGCCTTGGCGGGAAGTGACCTCATGGACGATGGCATGGGTCACGTACTGAAATTCGATGACCTCGGCGACATCATCTGGGCACGGCGCTTCTACGCTGATGATCAGACCATGCATTGCCGCAGCTTGATCGAGGACAGTGAGCATCGCCTGGTCATGGCCGGTAGCTGCCGCGCTTTCGGCGGTTGGGCGGGCTTGCTGAGCGCGAGATGGGATCCCGATGGCGGACTGATCGACGTGGTTTCCATCGGTGACCTCGGGGACTGGTATCCGACGACCATGCCCTACCTCGCCGGCGGACAGGAACTCGTCGAACGTCCAGGATCCGGGTATGTGATCTCGGCATCGCACGCGGGACAACACACGCTGATGACGCTGGACTACGATGGCGTGCCCGGCTGCCCCGAACTCGGAACAGCATTCACTCTCCTCTCGGACACCGTCATTTGGAGCGACCTGGAATTCGGTACGCTCCCTGTTCCCGTGCCGGATGCGGTCACGGTAGTGGTGGACATCGATCTGTTCCCCATTCCCCAGACATCGCTCGACGTATGTCCGTTGGTCACCTCCATCCCGACCCATACTGCCGAAGCACCCGGTATCCTCATCAGCCCTGTTCCCGCCTCCGACATGTTCACCTGCGAGTGGTTCCAGGAGATGACCGGCGTTGTGCGCCACGAACTGATCGATGCATGGGGCCGAACGATCAAGAGCACCGGTTCAGGTCGCACGCGTGGATCTCAGCGCATGACCTGGTCCGTTGCCGACCTTGAGCGTGGTGCGTACTACCTCCGGATGACGACGGAAGGACGGTCGACCGTCCAGCGCGTGGTGTTGCGCTAAGAATGGCCGGTCAGTTGCTCCTTGCGAACAGCGGATCGCGCTGTTCATCGATGGCCTGCTTGCGATCCTCCACCATGAGCTTCGCACGGGCATGACGGGGGCGCTGGCCGCAGTTGGCGCGTGCCGTGGTGTCGTAGGGATGCGCCTTGTCCAGATGCGCGAGGAACTGGCGGTCAAGCTCCTCCAACGCGCTCACCAGGAAGTCGTGACGCTTGGACAGGGACTGATAGCGCGAAAGCTCGTGATCCAGGTGCGCGTGTACCTCACCCCGATGCTCCGTGCTCCCGTTCAGCGCGGCCCGGGCGAAGGCGCTCGCATGCTGCAGTATGGGATCGGTGATCGTTGCCATCGGCTGTTGGACCACGAAAATAGACCTCCGTGAGCACTTCGCCCACCCTCCATCGGTCGCGTCCCCGCATGACGGCCGCTAGACCGAACAAAGGAGCCCCGCCGATGGCGGGGCTCCTTTGTTCGGTGAATGTCAGCGCTCCAGAACCAGCCGCTCCGTGTAACGCGTCTTGTTGGTGAGGACAGTAAGCAGGTAAATGCCATTGGCCATGCCGCTGGCATCCATGTTCACCCGGTTGCCCCGGGCCTCCGAGAAGCCCTCGCGCAATACGGACCGCCCGGTGCTGTTCACCATCTCCACTGAGCGGATCTCCTCGGTCAGGTCGTCCACGCGCAGCGTGAAGATGCCCCGCGCCGGGTTCGGATACGCGGACAGCCCGCTGGTCCTCGCCACGTCCGAGACCTCCACATTGAAGTCGGTTTCCCACAAACCGCGTCCGAAGGTGCCCGCGCGGATCTTCCCGGTAGCGAACTGGATATCGAGGTCGGTGACCACCACGTTCGGGAGGCCGCTGTTGTCCCCCACCCAGCTATCGGTTCCACCGTCATAGATGTACACACCCGCATCGGTACCAAGGAACGTGGTGCCGGAAACCGGATCCACCATGGAGCAGTTCGCCGGAAGGTTGGGCAGCCCCGTTCCCGTCACGTTCGACCAGCTTGCCCCGCCGTTCGTGGTCAGGAACACCTTGTCCCCAGCGGAATAGCCGGACATGGTGACCAAGGCGGCATCGGCATTCCCGGGATCGGCGGTGATG
Source organism: Flavobacteriales bacterium (assembly GCA_017998165.1). Taxonomy (GTDB): domain Bacteria; phylum Bacteroidota; class Bacteroidia; order Flavobacteriales_F; family PHOS-HE28; genus PHOS-HE28. The sequence continues at coordinate 4,397 of JAGODO010000096.1, forward strand.
CTGCTGATGTAAACCGAACCAACGGGCAGCCCGTCGGTGATGTCCGTCCAATTGTTACCGCCATCCGTGGAGCGTGCCAACGCGTTGAGGTATCCTGCATAGATCACACCGTTGTCGGCAGGCGATACGGTGAGGTAGTTCATTTTCGTTCCCGGCAAGGGGGTAGACAGGCTGCTCCAGGAATCGCCGCGATCATCGGAACGGTACAAGCTCTCAAAGCCCGCATAAAGCACGTTGGCATCGAACGGGTCGATCACGAAAGGTGTGACCCACTCCCCGGATTGCTGGCCTCCGGGCAGGTTCTGCGAAATGGTGTACACGTTCTGTGCGGCCAGGTCCACCCGGTACAGCACACCGCTTGCGTATGACGTGTAGATATAGTTCGCGTCGGTGGGGTCCACATGGCACATCATGCCATCACCGGAGGTGATCTGCGTCCACGACCCCTGATCGAGCCCGATGCTCCCGTTGTCCTGCAGTCCCGCTACCACGAGCCCGGCATCCGTCTGTGAGCTGCTGATGCTGTACATCTGGCTTACGGCGAGCCCATCGGTGAGGTTCGTCCATGTGTTGCCGCCGTCCGTGCTCTTGTACACACCACCGTCATTGCAATCGAACAGCGTGCTGGACTGCAAGGGGTGGAAAGCGAGGAAATGGTGGTCGGCGTGTACCACCTCCACGCCCGGTGGCGAGGCGTAGTCCGGAGCATCGATCCACATGTTGCTGATGAACCAGCCGTTCCCCCCATCCGCCGTACGCCAGGTGTTCACGCCGCCCACGACGATGTTCGCATAGTTGTCGGGGTCTATCGCGAAAGCGAGATCGTAGTTCCCCTGCCCGTCCGCATCGGACGCGTCACCCATCCAGCCCAACAGGTTGCTGCCCGCGCCACCGAAAAAATAGGGTGCCCAACTGCCCCCCTGATCGGTGGAATAATGCAGGCTGTTCAGGCCGTTCTGCGCCGCATCAGAGCAGAGAATGTCGACGGCGTCCGGTGCCGCCGGGGTCACACCGATCTCGATCCTGTTCACCCCGCTCAGGTTCGTCGTCTGCTGCCAATCCGCACCCACGTTGTAGGAAACGAAGACCTGCGCGTTCCCGCCCGGATCATACGAGCTGGCGTAGGTGATGTCCGAGTTCGTCGGGTGGTACTCGATGTCCATGAAGTAGCCCGATAACACGTTGCTCCAGCTGGCACCGGCGTCGTCCGTGAGGAAGATACCCACGTTGGTCGCGGCGAACACGTAGTCCGGATACACCGGATCGATGATCACCTTCCGGATCAACACACCCTCGTTTTGCTCAGCTGAAAGGACCTGCGTCCAAGTGGAGCCCCCATCCGTGGACTTCAGCACCCCGATGCTCTTGGTGTCCCCAGCGAGCGGTTGACCGAACGCGGAAAGCGACAGGGCACCGTCACCATCTCCCGTGGCGATATACATGATGTCCGGATCGGTCGGATGGATCGCGATGGAACTCACGCCCAGCACGGGCAGATCGTCCGTGTTCGTGCTCCAGGTCACACCGCCGTTCGTGGTCTTCCACATGCCACCCGCCGGCGTGCCTACCCAGAACGTGTTCGCATTGGTGGGGTGGAACGCTATGCAGTTGATCCGGCCGTTGCCGCCGGTGGCCGCTGTGGACGGGCCCAAGCTGGACCAGTTGGATGCCCCCTTCGCTTGCCCACCACCACCGCGTTTGCTCCCCACCTTGGCGTTCTTCCACTCTTCGCACTCTACAAGGTTGCTCGGGAACCGGCCAGTGGGGCCAACGCGCTGCTCCCAGTAGTATTCCCAGCGTTTGAACTGTTTCCAACCGGGAGCCTTGCGCTCGCGGCCATTCTCCATGTAGCGGCCGTTCACCACATTGTACGGCTCCCAATAGTCGTTGAAGGCTCTCTGGATGTCATTAAAGGTCGGCCGCTCAGCCGTGATGCCCTTCGTCCAGGTCTGTGCCTGCCCAGTGAAGGTCAAGGCGCACAGCGCGATCGTTGCGGTCAGTGTTCGGATTGCTCTCATGTCGGAGGAATTTGAAGAGTGGGACGTGTTGCGGATCAGGGTCTTGGGCGCGGCGCCAGCATCTCGATATGCGCTACTTCCAAGCGCGCGGGTTTTCCGTTCAGCGTACAGCGCACGACAGCCTGCGGCGACCCGGTTGTCGGCTCCTTCGGAACGGGAGGTTCGGCATCCCGCACGGATATGCGCAGGTCCAGTGTGTCTCCCTTCTGGGGAACCACCGGCTCGTTCGATACCGGTCCGCCACGCTTGATCAAGGTGGGCTTGTACACCGTTCCGTACACGTCCATGCTATCGAACAGCACAGGTTCGGCTCCGAGGATCGCCACCGTGAAGGTGTACTCCGTGCCCGAACCACCGCCCTTGATCCCGGCGGTCCATTTCTGGCCGGTGGCCTTCACCAAGGCGATGCCTTCGATGGAGCCGGTTCCTGTCGGCGCATCTTGTGTGGTTTTCCCTTGGGGCGCGCAACTCTGCATGGCCAGGCAGCTGAGCAGAACGAACGACGCTGGTTTGATCATGTTATCGAGGGGCTTCAATGACCGCTGCACGCGGTCTAGTCATGGAAAGATAGCTAGGGTTCCGACACCACGGTCCGTGGATGTCGGAAGCCCCGGTAACCGACGCTGTAATCGCGCGCAAGGGAACAATCCACGGCCACCTCCGCAATCGCATGTTCGTGGGGGTGGTCCCAGGTGCCAGGTATCGAGTAGCTGTCTACTGTTCAACCGAAGCCATGCGTGCGTCTCGCTCGAGAACCAACGGCGATCCATATCCTGCGGCGTGAACCGTGGCAAGAGCAGGCCAAACCGGCCCTTTCCAATATCAGCCGCCCTGCACGTCCGCCTGTGGCATGCGATCGGCTGAGCGGGGTCATGCATCATCCAGCGGTCCGCTGTGCGCTACTGATGGGCACCCTGTTGCACGGCACCTGCCACGCACAGCACAAAACGCTCCCGAACGGTCTCTACTTCGGCGCGCGGCTGCTGAGCGAAAGCGATGGTGCGTTCACGGCAAAGCGCGAACAGCCGTTGGCCTCGTATCCGTTCCGCTGCGGTATCGGGCCACAGGTGCTCTACGTGAAGCACCTCAACAGCGGCCTCGGCTGGGGCATTGAGACCGGTGGTTGGATCTTCTGGAACACGGATACGGACCGGGATCCGTCCGGGCGTTCCTTCAACCGGCGCGCCGTTGTGCTGCCCGTGCTGGCCAACGTGCATCTTGCGTTGCTCCGCAAGTCGCGCATCAGCATCTACCTCCAGGCCAGTGGCGGCATGGCATACACACAGACCATCCATCGGTACGAAGGGCGCTCGGTGGTCGATCAGGATACGCACGGGCTGTATGGCATTACAGCCATCCTCTTTAGCTGCCCGACGCGTACACCGGTCCCCATATCGGCATCAGCTATTTCGACCTGAGGGGCAGCCCTGTGCGGTCGGTCTTCATTCCGATGCTGCTGAAGGGTGGCTGGAACTGAACGGGAACGGGCCGCCCTTCCGTGAGCGGCCCGCTTTCCAGAACGTCCAAAGCGCCCGAGGCTGCGGCGCTGTTCTCGCGCCCCGGATGTCGGACCGCTGGTGAAGCTACCGGACCGTACGTAGCGATACGCGCCCTGGCCCGCCATCCTGTGACCGGTCTATACAGGTCCGACGCCCGTGTTCCGGCCGATCGGTCTCGTCAATCCGTGCCCCACCGCTGCCACCTGTCGTGCGGTGATCCGGGCATCTGAGGGCCTCAACCCGTAACACACCGCTACAGCCCTTCGCGCGGTTACGGGCATCTGAGGGCCTCAACCCGTAACACACCGCTACAGCCCTTCGCGCGGTTACGGGTTTCGGCTACATCTTCGCGCGCTTTTCCGCGACCGATGAAGAAGATCTCCGACAGCCGCAAACTCCTGGGGGCCACGAGCGCCACCACCCTGAAAGAACTCAACACGCTCTACAAGGGCCTCATGAAGCAGCACCACCCGGACCGCTTCCAGGAGGAGGCGCTGCGCAAGGAGGCCGAGACCACCAGCCAGCATGTGATCGAGTGCTACAAGTTCCTGGAGAGCATCCACCCGGAAACGCACGCGGCCAACGCGGCTGAGTTCGAGAAGACCGTGGCCAGCAACATCGGCAACTGGCACTACCAGCACATGACGCTGCACATCACCTTCGGCGATGGGAGCGCCTACGAGTTCTACAGCGTGGACCCCAAGACCTACAACAAGTTCGTGAACACGGACGGCAACACGCGCTTCGCCAAGCGGCACATCTTCGGGAGTTTCACGCACCGCAAGGTGAGCGGGGCGAAGCCGGCGGAAGCCCAGGCTCAGGGGTAGTCCCCGCTTGTGCATAATTCGAAGGTCCCGCTTCGGGCAGGTCCGCTAACTTGACCTTCCCTAACGGAAGGCCATGGTCAAGCTTCGCGCAGTGCCGGCCACCTTGCTGGCGTTCCTGATCGCACACGCCGGCGCTCAATCGCTCACGCCCACGGTAGTGGCCACATCGGGCGCATCGTTCCAAGCAGGCGGCGTGCAGCTGGACGCCACGGTGGGCGAACCGTTCAATGCCGTGCATGAAGTGAACGCGGTGCGGCTGAACGAGGGCTTCCAACAGGCCGAGCCGGTGCGCCTGCACCTGAATGTGCGCGCATTCCTGCAAGGGCCCTTCAACAGTGGCTCGGGCACGATGAACGATGCCCTGCGCAGCAGCGGGTATCTGCCGCTCACCGAACCCTACTCCGCTCTTGGTTTCGTCCAGCACGCGAGCGGAGGTGAGCACACGTCGGCCGCCGTGCTGTCGGTCGCCGGTGGCGATGCGGTGGTGGATTGGGTATTCCTGGAGCTGCGCGATGCCGCCGACAACACCGCCGTGATCGCGACGCGCAATGCACTGTTGCAGCGCGACGGCGACGTGGTGGAGACGGATGGTGTGAGCGCCGTGGCCTTCAATGCGCCCCCAGCACCCTACTTCCTGTGCGTGAAGCACCGCAACCACCTGGCCGTGCTCACCGATGCCACGATCCCCTTGGGCGCGACCAGCACAGCGGTGGACCTGACGGACGGGTCCACCTCCACCTACGGCACGGGTGCGCAACGCGTTCTCGGCGCGACGCGGATGTCCTGGAGCGGTGATGTGAACGGCGATGCCGCCGTGAAGTACACGGGCAGCGGCAACGATCGCGATCCGCAGTTGCTCACCGTGGGCGGCACCACACCCAACAAGGTCATCACCGGGTATGGAACGACGGACGTGAACCTGGACGGGTCCACCAAATACACCGGCCCGGCGAACGACCGCGACCTCATCCTGCAGAACGTGGGCGGCACCACGCCCAACAACGTGCGCCAGGCACAGCTTCCCTGAACTCCTCTCCAATGCCCGCGCCGGGCTTCGGCGCCCACCGCATGAGCACCTTCCGCCTTTCCACCACCGCGAGCGCGTGCCTCCTCTCCATCGCGCTGCTCGCGCAAGTCCCCCAGGCCATCAGCTACCAGGCCGTCGTGCGCGAACCGGCCAGCGGTCTGCCGATGGCCAACACCGCCGGCACCGTGCGCTTCGTTCTGCACAACGATACCCCGACCGGTCCCGTGGTCTACAACGAGGATCAAGCGTTCAGCGCGAACGATCAGGGCCTGTTCACAGCGGCCATCGGTGCGATGGCCGCCACCACGGGGCCGTTCAACCCCGCCGCGTGGAGTTCACTGGTATTCCTCGAAGTCCAGCTCGACATCGGCAACACGGGCGCCTTCACCACCATGGGCACGCAACAACTGCTCAGTGTGCCGTTCGCCCTGCGCTCGGCGCACAGCAACCTGCCCGATGGTACCGAGGTGGGCCAGGTCGCCCATTGGAACGGTGGGGCGTGGGTGGTGGACAGTGGACTGTACGTGCATCAGAAGCGGTTCGGCATCGGAATAACCGCACCGGAAGCCCCGCTCTCCATCCAGGCCCAACCGGATGGCAAACTCTTCAGTGTGACGGGGCAGCCAACGCCGGTGGGCGAAGCGGGCAACGAGCAATTCAGCTTGGGGTATGTGGGGCACGGCACGGACAGTTCCGCGTTGAGCTTGGACCGTACCTCTGCGAACGGGCGTGAAAGCATGCTGGCCATTCAGCAGGGCACTGGCAATGTGAGTATGGGAGCGCTGCGCTTTCCCGGTAAATTCCATGTTCTGGGGTCCACGCATCGGGGATCCGTGAGCATGGGAGTGACGAACATGGACGTCTCGGCGAACGACGGTTGGTCCTTGTCGCACCTGGACGACAGCATTCCCTCGAGGTCGGGGTCATTCATGCTGATGGAACGCCACGGATCGGACGGGACGGAACGGATCACTGTTCTTCCGGGTGGTAACGTGGGCATAGGAACCGCTGAGCCCTCTTCCAAGCTGCACATCGAAGAGGCGAGCGCGAACTCCGCTACGGGCTTGAAGATCCGCAACACCAGCAGCCTGTCGAACATGGGCTGGGCCATCGGTCATCTGCACGACGATGATGTCTCGCGGGACGGGTCCTTCTGCCTGGTCGAGGACAACTGGCCCGCAGCGGGCGACCTCGATTTCAATGATGTTGCGCTGCGGGTAATGCACGGCGGCAACGTGGGTATCGGCAGTCCATATCCGCCGGCCATGCTCACCGTGGGCAAGCGCGACGAATTGAAAACCTACTTCGAGACCGGTGACATCCCCACGGGGGATGACTTCTCCTTCCGCCTGACCGACAGCACCGGATTCAGCATCGAACAAGGCACGCCCAGCACCTCGACCAGCCGTTTCTTCATCCAGCAGGGCACCGGCCATGTGGGCATCGGCACAACGACCCCGTTGGAAAGACACCATGTGCATGCGGTGCATCACGGTGGCCACGTGGGCATGCGCGTGAGCAATGGCGCGGTGTCCTCCAATGGAGGATGGACGCTGGGCCATGTGGATGATGAAATGATCCCTGAGCGCAGCGGAGCCTTCGCGCTGATGGAGGCGCCAGGATCCGGCGGAGGCGCGGGCGGATCGCGCATGGTGGTGATGCCCGGTGGGAACGTGGGCATCAACGAGGTGATGCCGTACGCCACGCTGCACGTGTCGAAACCGGCCGCCGATCCGACAGAGCCCATCAGCTTGATCGAGAATACCGGCATAGCCATGCTCGGACCCTTGGAGCAGCACTTGGTCATGGATTCCCGGAGCATCCAAGCGCGACACCTCCTTGGCGGAGCGACCTCGTTGACCGGAAGCGCGGGAAGCCTGCGTCTGCAACCGCTCGGCGGCGACATGCTCATCCACGGTGATGCGACGGACGCTTCCAGGATGTTCATGGTCAAGGACGACGGCACGGTCGGCGTCGGCACGGTCGATCCGACCGAGCGGCTGCACGTGAACGGCGCCATCGTAGTGGGCAACACGGCTTCGGCTGCGCCGCCCCCAGGTACCATCCGCTTCAACGGGATCGGATTCGAAGGACGGACAGGTTCAGGTGACTGGGCGATATTCAACGGGGTCGTCTGGCAGAAGGTGGACAACACGGATATGATCCACTACGACGCCGGATCGGAACCCCGCGTGGGCATTGGCACGACTTCGCCGGATACCAGGCTGCATGTGAGCCGGGATCCTGCCGATCCTTCCTCCCTGGTTGCCCTGCAGGAGAACACGGGCATCGTCGTGGTCGGTCCCATCACGGACAACATCGCGTTCGATCATCAAGGCATCCAGGCACGCCACCTGCTCGCCGGGACCACTTCCGACATCGGTTCTTCCGGCCTCCATCTGCAACGGCTCGGTGGCGATCTGCTCGTTCATGGCGATGCGGCCACCTCCGCCGACAAGGTCATCATTACCAGCAGCGGCAACCTCGGCCTCGGAACGCTCACCCCCAGCGAACGCCTGCACGTGGATGGCGCGGTGGTGATCGGCGACGCCGCCAGCACATCACCACCCAACGGCACGATCCGCTGGAGCGGGACCGATTTCGAGGGCCGCAGCGCGGGCGAATGGGTGCCCTTCGATGCGGGTTGGAGACGCACGGTCTCCAACAATGCCGTGCATCACAACGCGCGTGTGGGCATCGGCACGTCAACGCCCGCATCGGCGCTCGATGTGGTGGGCCAGGGTTCTCCCACGGAAGGAGGATCGGCGGCCTCCGTCGGCTTCATCGACT
>JAGODO010000097.1 GCA_017998165.1 Flavobacteriales bacterium
GACCCCTCCGCGCCGACCCAAGCCGCGAAGCAGCCGCTGTACGGTTATGTGGCCGTCGAGGGGCTGATCGGGGCCGGCAAAACGACCCTGGCCAAACGATTCGCCGAGCACTGGAGCGGGCGCACCGTGCTGGAGGAGTTCGAGGACAACCCCTTCCTCCCCCGCTTTTATGAGGATCAGCAGCGTTACGCCTTCTCCGTGGAACTGTCCTTCCTCGCCCAACGGTATCACCAGTTGAAGCGGGTGGGTGAGCGGAGCCTGTTCGAACCCGTGACCGTCGCGGACTATTCCATCGGCAAGTCGCTGGTGTTCGCCAGCGTTACCCTCCCCCCGGATGAGCGGGCGCTGTTCACCGACCTCTATTCCATCATGTACGGGGGCCTGCCGAAACCCGACCTGCTGGTCTACCTGCACCTTCCCATGGAGCGCGTGCGGGACCGTATCCGCTCCCGCGGGCGGAGTTATGAACAGGCGATACCGGTAGAATATCTCGAGCGCCTCCAGCAGGGCTACCTCGACCACCTGAACAAATCCACCGGGCAGCGGGCACTTGCCGTGGATATCGGGGAACACGACCTGCTGAAGGATCCCAAGGCTTATGCGCGGCTGCTTGCGCTGATTTCCCAAGAGCATACGATGGGCCTCACTATTGTACGCCTATGATCGGTTCATCGACTGTGAACAAGTGTTCGTCGGAATGAAAAATCGCTGAGGGAACGGCGGTTACATTCGCGGCCACATCCACAGAAAAAAGCCCGGAACTCATGGAACAAAAGCACCTTAAAGGCCTTGCCCTGGTGCTCGTGGCCGCAACGGTTGTCACCGGTTGCAACGGCCTCGGCAAAATGAACAAGAAAGCGTCCACGATCACTTATACCGTGGACCCCAACCCCCTGATCGTGAAGGGCGACACGGTTACCGTGAACATCAACGGGAACTTCCCGGCCAAGTATTTCGCCAAGAAGGCACTGGTCGAACTCACCCCGACGATCGAAGGCATCGGCGACCAGATGATGCTGGCCACCCCTGAGAACAAGGTGCCCGATTCCTACACACCGGCCAGTTCCACGGCCCTGAAGATGTCCGGTTTCCAAGGCGAAAAGGCCGCTGGCAACTACACCGTGGTCCCCTACGAGACCGGCAAGAGCTTCAGCTACAGCGATCGTACGGCCTACAAGCCCGAAATGGAGCACAGCGCCCTGATGTTGCGCATCCTGGGCAAGCAAGGAAAAAAGGAGAAGCCCTTCAGCCCGGTGAAACTGGCCGACGGCGTGATCACCACGCCGTACCTGATGCTGAACGATGACAAGACCATCATGGCGAAGGACAATTTCCAGCGTGTGACCAGCCACACGATGAACGCCAAGATCAACTACCTCGTGGCTTCCGAGACGGTGCGTCCCGCCGAACTGAAGGACCAGGACATCAAGGACATGAGCACGTTCTTGAAGAACAGCGCCGGCAATGAGAAGGTCGCCATCACGAGCGTGAAAGTGGATGCCTACGCTTCCCCGGAAGGCGAAGTGCAGATGAACGAGGGACTGGCCGACAAGCGCGCGGCCACCGCCAAGAAGGTGGTCATGGGCGAGATGGTGAAGAACAAGTTCCCCAAAGCCAAGAACGATTCGATCTATCTGCTGAACCCGCGTGGTGAGGACTGGGAAGGCTTCCGCTCCGTTACCCAGGCCAGCGACTTCAAGGACAAGGACCTGGTGCTTCGCGTGCTTGAAATGTATCCGGACGTGGAGAAGCGTGAGAGCGAGATCAAGAACATGGCCGCCACCTACAACGAACTGCGTGAGGACATTCTTCCCCAATTGCGCCGCTCGGAGATCGTGCTGAACTATGACAAGATCGGCTACAGCGACGAAGAGCTGGCCCAGCTCAGCAAGACCATGCCGGACAGCCTGAATGTGGAAGAACTGTTGAAGGCCGCCGCGAACGCCAGCGCCGACATGAACGAGCAGCTCCGCATCTACAAGGAGTGCGAGCGCGTTCACCCGACCGACTACCGCGCCGCCAACAACGTGGGTTGCATCTATTACGCCCAGAACAAGATGACGGAGGCCGAGGCCCAGTTCCAAAAGGCCAACAGCATCATGGACAACCCCATCAGCACGAACAACCTCGCGGCGATCACACGTCAGAAGGGCGATCGCAAGACCGCCATGGACATGCTGAAAAAGAGCGTGAGCGCCGGACCCGAAGTGAAGTACAACATGGGTCTGATCGATATCCAGAACGGCGACTATGGCAGCGCGAGCGGCAATATGAGCGGCGTGATGGACTACAACGCGGCCCTCTCCAAACTGCTCGGTGGTGACGCGGCCGGTGCTCAAGGCATCCTGCAGCAGTCCCCCGAAAAGGACTCGGCCAAGGGCCACTACCTCATGGCCATCATCGGTGCCCGCCAGAGCAATGGCGAACTGGTGAAGACCGAGCTGGCCGCCGCCGTTGCCCAAGACCCCGCCCTGAAGGACAAGGCGACGAAGGACCTCGAGTTCCGCGCCTTCAAGGACAGCTTGGGCCTCTGAGCCCTGCTCGAAGAACTGTTGAAGCCCCTGGCGCCATGCCGGGGGCTTCTTCATTCCGGGTCAGGGCATCTCCAGTGTCCTGAACCACACGGTGCGGACCTCCTCAAGGCTTTCATCCAGCCGGTCGTTGTACTCGGTCAGGGTCCGCACGGTGTCCGATGGAAAGATCCGGAAGCGACGTGCAGGTGTGTTCCGTCCCTGGCGATAGGTGCAGCTCAGAACATTCTCTCCGGTCCTGCACCACTTCGCCACAAGAAGGCTGTCACCGGCTTGGATCCAACGCGTTCCCTCATCAACGCTTTCACAGATGCTCCCGGATACCCGCCAACAGGAACAACTGTCAACGGCGCGCAGGTCATAGGACATACGGCCACGATAGGGCCAAATGGCCGTCCCGCCCGTCCAGCACTGCTTGATAAGCGAGTCCTGGAGCAGTGGTGGTGCCGGTGCTTCGAACCACGGTACGGATCGCACGATGACGCGGTAGCGCTCCAATGGAAAAAGCGCAGCGGCGACTGTTTCCTGACCCGTACAGTGGCTCACGGTACCGATCAGCACAACTGAGAGAGGGCACTTGAGCAGCATGCCATGTGGTCATGCTCCCGACCGCTTGAAGGTGACCCCCTCAAACGACAGAACCTCCTGGTAGGAGGCTCTGTCCAAGGCGATGAGCCGGCTTTAGAACACGATCTTCTGACGGCGGATACGGGTGCGGTACTTATGCCCGCCCTGCGTCTTGTACTTGTACAGCTTGTAGTGGAATTGGGCTTTCAGGAACAAGTAGGCGTCCAGATCGGTCGGATCACCACGCTGGTCTCCTGCGCCGCGCGGCCCCCCGAGCGAGAACGCTCCCAGATTGGGGTCGGCCAGATAAGCCCCAACGTCGCCGTGAGCGTCCCTCAGCGCGCTGTTATCGTAGTAGTCGCCGCTCACGTCATCGATGTAATCGGTAAAGGTTTTCGTGTACTGCAACTCCAATCCGGCACTCCATTGCTTGCTGAGCGCCTTGCGGATCCCGATGCCCATCGGGATACAGATCTGGAACTGGCTGTAGATGTCGCCCCCACCGATCAACTTGTCCCCAACCTCGATGGGTGTCAAGCCCTGGCCCTCAGTGCCCAAGGGGCGCAGCTTCACCCAAGCATTGTTGAACTGGGCCTTCGGATCGAAGTAGAACATCCCTACACCACCGAAGAAGTAGAGGCCGACGCGTGAACTCTTCGTCCCTTTGACCCCCCGGAGATCATAAATGTGCCCCAACTCCTCCTTGTAGAGGTGCAACTCGTAAGCGAGTTGCAGTTCAAAGACGTCGGTCTTGAAGTTCAGGTTCCGGTCCTGCCGGAACTCCTCCGTCGTCAAATTGTCGTTACCGGCGAGGATCCCGTAAGTCAACTGCATGCGCAGCGCCTGCTTCTCGGCCGTATGGTAGCGGTAGCCCAAGCTCACTGCGGGTTTGGTCTGGCTGAGTTCCAGATCCCACACGAAAGGCGACCCGATCTGGTTGCGACCGCCCAGCTCCCCCAAAAAATTGGAGATGCCGAGGCCAATCATCACCTCGCCACGGTGGGTTTTCCAGTAGCCGCTGTTACGGAAGTACTGCCCTTGAACGGGAAGCGCCACCGATGCCAGAAACAGCAGGACGAGGAGAGGTAAACGTTCCTTCAGGCGCACGGGGTGCTTTCGGATGGGAGCCAAATATAGAAGAGCGGGCATTCTACGCTTAACAGCGCGCGCTGTTTCATCGAAGACTCCATTGTACTCGTCGAGTTGCCTGTGGTTGAAAGTGGTCTCAGGCGCTTTGGCAGACCAGCCACAGCACGATCCCGGCACAAACCGAGACGTTCAGGGAGTGTTTGGTGCCCCCCTGAGGGACTACGATACACCCCTGGCTGGCCTGGATCACCGGGTCTGACACGCCATTCAGCTCGTTCCCGAAGACAAGCGCCAAGTGCCTTCCCTCCGGGGGGAGCCATTCACCCAGAGGTAGCGCGTTCACGGTCTGCTCCACACTGAAGACCGCATATCCCTCGCGTTTCAGCTCCTCAACAGCCTCGACAGCCGAGGCCCGGTGCGTCCACGGCACGGACAAGGTGGCGCCCAGCGCGGTCTTTTCGATCTCCCGATGGGGTGGACAGGGCGTGAACCCGCACAGGACGAGGCCCTCCAACGCGAAGGCATCGGCCGTCCGGAAGATCGCCCCCACATTATGCCGGCTCCGGACGTCGTCCAGGACCACGCGCACCGGCCGTTTTGCCATGGCCTTGTAGCCCTTTGCGTCCACTCGGGCCAGTTCTTCCATCGTTTGTTTGCGGTCCATCCGGATCGGGATCGTTGATAACGCAACGATACGCTGCGGGAGGCGGCGGGCTAATTTTCCGCGCTTGGCCGACCCTTGTCCGGCCGTGCCGACCAAGGTGATGAAGAACCGCGCCGCCAAGAGCGGCCAGGGGACCGATACCCCGCTGATGCGCCAGTACAACCGCATCAAGGCCCAATACCCCGATGCGATCCTGCTCTTCCGGGTGGGAGACTTCTACGAGACCTTCGATGCGGATGCACGAACGGCCAGCCGTGTGCTCGGTATCACCCTGACCAAGCGCAACAACGGCGGTGCGGCACTGATGGACCTGGCCGGATTTCCCCACCATTCGCTCGACACCTACTTGCCAAGGCTCGTGCGGGCAGGGCATCGCGTGGCGGTCTGCGACCAATTGGAAGACCCGAAGCTCGCCAAGACGGTGGTGGAGCGGGGGGTCACCGAGGTGGTAACCCCCGGAGTGGCGTTCAGCGATCGGGTACTGGACCACCGCAGCCACAACTGGCTGGCCGCCCTGTGCGCCGAGAAAGGCGTCTACGGCGTGGCCTTCCTCGATGTGACCACCGGCGAATTCCATGTGGGCGAAGGCGATGCCAACGTGATCGGCAAATACCTCGACGGACATGCGCCGGCCGAACTGCTCCATGCTCGGGACGAGCGGGACCCCTTCGTGGCCAGCGCACTGACCCGTTCCTCCGCCTTCGGACTTGATGATTGGGCCTTTACCACCGACTTCGCCAAGGAGCGGCTCCTCAGCGCCTTCGGAACCAACAGTTTGAAGGGGTTCGGTATCGAGGACATGCGGCTCGCCCAGCGCGCTGCGGGCGCCATACTGCATTACCTGGGAGAAACCCGTCATGACCGCCTCGGGCACATCACGCGCATCGCCCGGCTGCATGCAGGCAGCCACCTCGGCCTGGACCGCTTCACCGTGCGCAACCTGGAACTGGTCGCACCCCTGCACGAAGGCGCACGAACGCTGCTCCAGTGCATGGACCGCACCAGCACCCCCATGGGAGCGCGCCGGCTCAAGCGCTGGTTGCTGTTCCCGTTGCTTGACCGCGCCGCGATCGAGCAGCGCTATGACCGGGTGGAAGCCTTGATCAACGGAACCGCGTTGCGCGAGGTTCTCAAGGATGCGCTTTCAGGTATCGGGGACCTTGAACGGCTTACGGGCAAAGCGGCCGTTGGGCGTATCCATCCCAGGGAGCTGCTCCACCTTGGACGATCGCTCCAGGCGGCGGAGAAGGTGCGGAACGAACTCATGGCCACGGACGAACGGCTCGCCGGACCGGCCAGGAACTGGCAGCCGCCCATGGACCTGGCCCAGCACATCCACGACAGCATCGAGCCGGAAGCACCGGTCAACATCGCCAAAGGAGGCGTGGTGCGCCCGGGGGTGGACAAGGACCTGGACGAACTGCGGCATATCACCACGCATGCCAAGGAACTCCTCCTCGGCATCCAGCAACGCGGATCGGAACAGACCGGCATCCCCTCGCTGAAGGTGGGATACAACAATGTCTTCGGCTACTACCTGGAAGTGCGCAACACGCACAAGGAAAAGGTACCCGGGGATTGGGTGCGCAAGCAAACGCTGACGGGTGCGGAGCGCTACATCACCGATGAATTGAAGGCGTTGGAAGAGCGCATCCTCAGCGCCGAGGAGCGCATCGGCATCCTCGAGCAGCAGCTCTACGGCCGCGTGGTGGAGCGCGTGAGACTGGCCACCACCCAACTGCAAGCGACCGCCGCGGCGTTGAGCGAACTGGATGTGCTCGTGAGCTTCGCCGAGAACGCCGTGGTCTGGAAATACGCACGGCCGCAGTTGACGGATGACGCGAAGCTGGAGGTCCGCGAAGGCCGCCATCCGGTGATCGAACAACAGCTGCCCCCGGGCGAAGCGTATGTCGCCAACGATCTGGTCCTGGACCCCGACGACCGGCAGATGCTGGTGATCACAGGGCCCAACATGAGCGGCAAAAGCGCGCTCCTCCGCCAGACCGCGCTGCATGTCCTCATGGCCCAGTGCGGCAGCTTCGTGCCGGCGAGGAGCGCGCTGCTCGGCATCACGGACAGGGTGTTCACACGCGTGGGCGCATCGGACGACCTCTCCACCGGGGAGAGCACGTTCATGGTGGAGATGAACGAAACAGCGAGCATCCTGCACAACCTCAGCGAACGAAGCCTGGTGCTGCTCGATGAGATCGGGCGGGGAACGAGCACATACGACGGCATCAGCATCGCTTGGGCCATCGCCGAATTCCTGCATGAGCACCCCGGCCGCCCCAAGACGCTGTTCGCCACCCACTACCACGAATTGAATGAGATGGCCGACAGCTATCCGCGCATCCACAACGCCAACGTGGCCGTGCGGGAGGTAGGCGGCAAGATCCTCTTCCTGCGAAAGCTCGTACCCGGCGGAACGGACCGGAGCTTCGGCATCCATGTGGCCCGGATGGCGGGTATGCCCCCATCCGTGATCGAGCGGGCCCAGAAAGTGCTTCATCATCTGGAGGCCACGCATGCCGGGGACCTGGGTGCGGAGACCGCTCCGGTCGCGATCGATCAGCCGGCCGGGGATGGCCCCCGCCGTGTGCTGAAAGCCGACACCTCTGCGCTGGGACGGGAACCGCAATTGAGCATTTTCCAGCTGGACGATCCCGCGCTCGAAGGGATCCGGGCAGAGTTGGAGCGCATCGATATCGATACGCTCACTCCCGTGGAAGCACTCCTGAAACTGAACGAGATCAAACGGATGAGCGGCGCCAAACCCGCCAAGCTGCGGAAAGCCTAGCGTTCCACTTTCATCTTGTGACTCTGCGCCGCACGGCTATATTTGCGCCCCCATTGCGAGAGTAGCTCAGTTGGTAGAGCACGACCTTGCCAAGGTCGGGGTCGCGGGTTCGAGTCCCGTTTCTCGCTCAGAAGACGCCTCCGAAAGGGGGCGTCGTTATTTTCGACCAGCCCGCCCGCCTTCACCAAGGCCACGGCGGACGAAGCCCAGGTGGTGAAATGGTATACACGAGGGACTTAAAATCCCTTGGTCCGCAAGGGCCTTGCGGGTTCAAGTCCCGCCCTGGGCACTCCTCCTCTCTGGCCGTTGCCCTGCGATGACCGGCCTACATACCCGTATCGCACCGACCCCGAGCGGCTTCCTGCACGCAGGGAACGCGTTGAACTTCCTGATCATCCACCAACTGGCCCGCGAAGCTGGCGGGAGCATCCTTCTGCGTATCGATGATCTGGATACGGACCGCGTCCGACCGGAGTACATCGAGGCTATTTTCGAGTCGCTCGATCAGCTGGGGATCGGGTGGGATACAGGCCCCCGCAGCGCCGCGGACCTCAAGCAGAGCTGGTCGCAGTCACTGCGTGTCGGAAGAGCGGAACGGTTGCTCAACCTCCTCAAGGACGCGGGGCACCTCTACGCCTGTAGGTGCTCGCGCAAGCAGATCGACGACTGTTCGTGCCAGGAGCGGAACCTGCCCTTCGATACAGCGGATGGCCTATGGAGGCTGCGGATCCCGGAGCCCTGTGAAGTGATCTTCAGGACATGGCCTGACGGCCACGGGAGCGTTGATCTGCGCAAGGCGATGCGGGACCCCGTGTTGCGCCAGCGGAACGGTTCGCCCGCCTATCAGGTGATGTCCTTGGCGGATGATGCGGATTTCGGCATCACGCTCATCGTTCGAGGCGAAGACCTGCTGCCCTCCACCGCGTGCCAGGTATATCTGGCCAAGCTGCTCGGGCTCCGCTCCTTCCAAGAGGCCCGGTTCCTGCACCATCCATTGATCGTGGACGCGAACGGCGACAAGCTCTCAAAGTCCGCTGGTGCGGGATCCCTGCGATCCGCCCGCCTGGCCGCGAGCGCTACGGCACACCTGCACACACAGGCGGCGCAGATCCTGGCCCGTCTGCGGGCTCAGGGCTTGTAGGTGGTCGCTGGCGGAACCTCCTCGTCCTTCTTCTTGCGGCCCGTGATCAGTTTCCAGAGGCCCCCGATGGCCGCCGCGATGGCCAGGATGATCACCTTGCCGAACTTGGCGAGCCCGGCGAAGATCCCCACTTTGGCGAGCACCTTGCCCGCGACCAGGCCCCCGATGGTGTATGCCGCCACCTTGTCCACGCTGCTGTCGAACTGCTCGTATTTGTATCCATCGTTGAACTGGACGATGTTCAGCACCTCCGGCACGTGTTGCTTGACCATTTCCAGTTCGCTCATGGCCGCGACCGCGTTCAAGATGAGCACCCCTTTGCGGCCCAATACGCGGACGTTGTAGTTCAGCGTGTTGACCTCCGCGCTGTCTCCGAATTTGATCTCCTTGGCCCAGTGCAGCACTTTGCGCTCCTGGTCATAGAAAGGCGGGGCCGCCCAACCGATCAGGTACATCGGCTCCATGCCCATTGCCGACCGCTGCTGATTGTTCTGGGCCTCATCCTTCTGCAACTCCGCGAGCATTTCGTCATAATCGATGTCATCCGCGTCGTCATCCTCCACATAGCCGCTCTCATCATATTGGATGACATAGGCGTACGAGCTATCGGAGAAGGGATCATCGTTCTCCGGGAAGATCACCCCCAGAATGCCCTCCGCATCCCGATTGCCCCATAAGTCCTTCACCACCTGCGTTCCCTGCTCCTGGCCCAAGAATTTGAAACCGGCAGGAAGCACGAGGGAGGCCACGCCGTTCTCCAGTTGCACCGTTCCCCGCTGGTAGTTGAACGCCGCGATGGTCGAATCCTGGTACTGCTGGATCATCGCCTCCACGTCCATCGCGGAGGTGTCGAGGGTAGTGGTGTCCTCCGTCTCTGCGAACTCGAAGGGCAGGGCCATCCGGGCCGCGAGGATGATGTTCAAGGCAAGGCTCATGGTGTGGTGTGCCGCATCGCTTGCAGCGGCCGCAAGAATAACGGGTTTCCGTCAGCCCTTCAGCAATGGCTTGAACGCGCGCAGCGGCGTTAGCGTGGGAACCACCCCGTCGGCGACCCGACCGACCAGGCCCTGCTGCTGCAAGTGGTGGATATCCCTCAGGAGCGTCTTGCGGTCGAGCCGGGCATAGATGGCCGCCAGGTCAGGGTTGAGCTGGGGGATCCGGCCGTGCGGGACCGCCCCGGTCTGTTCATTCAGTGATACCAGTAGCTTCTTCCGGCGCGTGCCATTGGCTGACCGGCCCGCGCCGAACAGTCGATGCAGATGTTCGCTGAGGAGCGCGTCCCGTTGCTCCATCTCCACTTCTTCGGCCGCACTCAACAGACATTCCCTGAGAAGGCGGGAAAGGAAGGCGATGAACGGGACCGGGTCGCCATGACCCTGGCCAGCGGAGGCCATCTCCCGCTCCCAGACGCGCCGCACCCGGCCCACATGACCGAAGAAGCGATGCACGGCGAAGGGCGGAACTCCCGCCTCCATCAGCAGTTGACCGGTCACCAGCCAAGCCGTGCGGACATTGCCATCAGCGAACGGCCTTATCCAAAGCAGATAGAGTTGCGCCAGCATGGCCCTGACCAAGGCGAACGCGTGAGCTTCTTCCTCGTGTTCCGGCGTGAAGCGCTCAGCGGTCAGCCACTCACAGAGCCGCTCGATGAGGTACGCGATATCCTCTGCGGGAACTCCATCCTGGACCGCCGTGATCCGCTTCGAGGATCTGTATTCACCCGGCGAAGTCTCTTCGTCCCATGGCAGTCCTTTGAGCACTTGGGCGTTCAACAATTGGATGCTCCAAGGACTGAACTGGCGGTCGCCGGCGCGCAACCGGTCCTCGGTCCAAACCAAGGCTTTTGCCAGGTTCTGGACCTCCTGACCCAAGTAGGCATGGGAGGTCGGCAGTTTGAGTTCTCCCGCGAGGCATCGGGCCACCTGTTCCTCCGTGAGCGTGTTCCCCTCCATCGCGGCCATCGCATCGATCCCACGGATCCTTGCGGTGCGTTCCAATTCGATGGCCGGTCCAGCCGGTAGTGATGCCTCGCCCAGCATGCGGACAAGTGCGGTGGCCTCGCCCAACAGGAGCCATACCGGGTACGTGAGTCGGCGCGGCTCCCATCGGAAGGAGATCCAGGTATGTGTCTGCTCGTATGTCCGCATATCTGTCCAAAAATGATGTCCATGTTATACACTGTTGTTCAAGTATTTTGATTGATCGTCAACCATCTGATGTCCACAAATCGGGGCGCGGTCTTGCCCGCATGCGGATTGAACGTGGTCCGAGGTAGCGACGGACCCGCAGCCTACCTCAGGGGACCGCAATAGTCGCCCCAATGGCCGCAGCGATGCCGAGCAGTTCAGATCAGCTGGAAGGTGTCCCCATCAAACAGGCCGCGATCGCTCATCTTGAGGTGCGGGATCACAAGGAGGGCCATGAAGCTCAATGTCATGTAGGGAGCTGCCAGTGGGCTTCCCAGGTCCTTGGCCTCGCGGTCCATGGTCGCATAGGCGTCCGCGATGGTGTGGGCGTCCGCATCGCTCATGATGCCGGCCACGGGCAGGGGCAGCACGCGGTGATGCCGCCCGGCAGCCAGGCTGATGCCGCCCTTTTCGGCGATGACGAGGTTGAGGGCCGCGCACAGGTCATCATCGTTCGTCCCCACCGCAACGATGTTGTGCGAGTCGTGGGCGACGCTACCGGCGATGGCTCCACGCCTGAGGCCGAAATTGGTGATCCAACCCACGGCCGGTGGAGCGTCGCAGTACCGGTTCACTACGGCGATCTTCAGCAGGTCCTTGGTCGTGTCACAAACGCAGGCCCCGCCTTGCACTGTCGGCGGCATCCACTTCTTGGGCGTGATGAGCTGCCCATCCAAGGCCTCGATCACCTGGAGGTCATCCGTCTGTTCCACCACGCGGAATTGCTCCGGCCGCTTCGGAGCGCAGGCGAACTGATTGGGCCGGGCAGCCGGAACACTGGCGATCAAGCTCCTCCCCTCCTCAGCGACCAAGCGACCACGGATCCACGTGCTCTTCACCCGGAAGTCCTTCAGGTCAGACACCCGGATGAAGTCCGCCGGATCGCCTTCGCGCAAATGACCGACCGGCATCCGGTAGTGTTCCAACGGATTAAGGCATGCCGCGCGCAAGACGTTGAACGTGTCGTGTCCCAGCGCCACGGCCCTGGCGCACAGATCATTGATGTGCCCCAGTACCAGACTATCCGGGTGCTTGTCGTCGCTGCAGAACATGAGGTGCTCCGCATGGTCATGCATCAGGCCGATGAGCGCCTCGAAGTTCTTGGCGGCGCTGCCCTCACGGATCAGGATCTTCATGCCGCACGCCAGCTTGTCCAGCGCCTCCTCGCGTGAAAAGCACTCGTGGTCGGTGGAGATGCCAGCCTCAATGTAGCAGCGGGCCAGTTCGCCTTTCAGCCCGGGAGCATGGCCGTCCACCGGCTTTCCAAGGCGATGCGCGTGGGCGATCTTGGCCAACACCTCCGGATCGCCGTTCAGCACTCCGGGGAAGTTCATCATCTCGGCCAGGTAGCCGATGTCCGGGTTGGCGAGCAAGCGGCCGGTCGCCTCCGCATCGATGTATGCCCCGGCGGTTTCGAAAACGGTGGCGGGAACGCAGCTGGGCGCGCCGAAAAAGAAGTGGAACGGCACCTGCTTGCCGTTGGCGATCATGTACTCCACACCCTCAACCCCCAGCACGTTGGCGATCTCGTGCGGATCGCTCACGGTGGCCACGGTGCCGTGCGTTACA
>JAGODO010000369.1 GCA_017998165.1 Flavobacteriales bacterium
GCTCTATGAAGGCCCTCTGCCCGGTGGCCAACTGACCCAGACCACGGAAGTCGACAACTACCCCGGCTACCCTACCGGCCGCAGCGGGCCGGAAATGATGGAGGACCTGAAGGCCCAGGCCAAACGCTTCGAGACCGACATCCGCAGCGGCTGGGTGACCAAGGTGGACCTGACCGGCCCCGTACACAAGGTGTGGGTGGACGAGAAAACCGAGATCCATGCCGACAGCGTGATCATCAGCACCGGGGCGAGCGCCAAGTGGCTCGGACTGCCCAACGAACTGCGCCTGCGCGATATGGGGGGTGGCGTAACCGCATGCGCCGTGTGCGATGGCTTCTTCTTCCGTGGACAGCACGTTGCGCTCGTGGGTGCCGGCGACACCGCCTGCGAGGAAGCGACCTACCTCGCCAAGCTCTGCCCCAAGGTGTACATGCTCGTGCGCAAGGACGAATTCCGCGCCAGCAAGGCCATGGTACACCGCGTGGAGAATACGCCCAACATCGAAGTGCTTTACAACACCGAAGTGCAGGATGTCCTCGGCCAGCATGCCGTGGAAGGCCTGATGGTGGTGAACAACCGGACGCGCGAGGAGCGGAAGCTGGATGTGACCGGTCTCTTCGTCGCCATCGGCCACAAGCCGGCCACCGACCTTTTCAAAGACTGGCTGGACATGGACGATACCGGCTACCTGAAGCACAAGGCCGACAGCACACATACCAACGTTCCCGGTGTGTTCGTTGCAGGAGATGCCGCCGACAAGGTGTACCGTCAGGCCATCACCTCGGCCGGAACAGGGTGTATGGCGGCACTCGATGCGGAACGCTACCTCGCCGCCGCAGGCAAGCACTGATCCCTTGGCGATCGGAACGGTTCGTGCCGTTCACTTGGTCATGCGCTCGATCCTGCTCTCTTCAGCGTTGATGGCCCTCGGCGCGGCCGCGCAGATGCCCCTGCCCTTCTGGGAGCGCTATGACAGCACGCACGTGGTGCTCACTTCGCTGCCCAACGCAACACACTGGCCGGACACGCTTTGGGCCAATGGGCTCGTCCCTGTTCCTGTTGAGCAGTTCGATACCGTGGTGGTCGATCAATGCTGCATGGATCCCGACCCGACCATCCTCATGGCCCGGGTGAAGCGATGGCCGACGGACACATCCGGCGACGCCCTCCCCCTCTTCGCTCAACGGCTCGATGCCGACAGCTCGGACTGGTTCCTCATGGGTGAATGGCGCAACGAGCCGGACTCCATGATCCCGCTCAGCGCTCACCCGAACGCCCTGACGCGCTACATCTGGAAAAAGGAAGGTCTTGAAACGCAGACCGACCACTACGGCACCTGGCGAACGAACTTCATTCATCATCTGGAGCATTCCGCTTGCAACACGATGGCGCGCGACAGCTTGAAGCTGATGCGCTGTTCCCCGCACACCATGTACCGCAATACAGAGCCGTCCGTCCTGCTCTTCTTCGTGGATGACCGGCTCGCGGCCGTCTTTCAGGACAACAACGGAACGGGCCTGGATACTTGGGGATACTTCGACCGGGCCAAGCGGCGGAAGGTCATCACGGCCCGGGCCGGTGGTGAGGAGGCGATCATCTTCTCCAGCGGTGAAATGCTCGTGCGGGGAAGGGACCGTTGGGAGCTTCGCTACCGCGAGCCGTCCATCTATCGCGGCGAATGCGATTGTGAATAGCGCTCCATCTTCGCGCTGTGAAGCGATCGGCCCACCTGCTCATCATCGACGATGAACCGCAACTGCGCAACATGCTGCAGCGGCTCTTTGTGGGCGAAGGCTACACGGTGACCACCGCCGAGACCGGCGTGCAGGCAATGCAACGCCTGAAGGTCCAACATTTCCATGTGGTCCTGTGCGATGTGAAGCTGCCCGATGCGAACGGCGTTGAACTGACGAAGGCGATCAAAAGCCAACAGCCCGACGCGGAGGTGATCGTATTCACCGCTTTCGGCACCATCAGCGATGCGGTGCAGGCTGTGCAGAACGGTGCTTTTCACTACTTGGTGAAGGGCGACGACAACGACAAGTTGGTCCCTACCATGAGCAAGGCATTGGAGAAGGCCCTTTCCCAGCGGTTAGTGGAGAAGCCCGTGAACTCGGATCCGTTCGCAGCGATCACCGGCCGCACCCCGGCGATCCAGCAAGCGGTCGAACTGGCCCGCAAGGTGGCGCCCACCGAGGCCACGGTGCTGCTCACGGGAGCAACGGGCACGGGAAAGGAGGTCTTCGCGAATGCGATCCACGCCGCCAGTTCGCGCGCCGCTAAGCCCATGCTCGCGGTGAACTGCAGCGCGTTCAGCCATGAACTGTTGGACAGTGAACTCTTCGGTCATATCGCGGGCTCGTTCACGGGTGCCTCCAAGGACAAGAAGGGACTGATCGAAGCGGCGAAGGGAGGAACCCTCCTCCTCGACGAAGTGGGCGAGCCCAGTCCCGCCATGCAGGCCAAGTTGCTGCGCGTGCTCGAGACCGGCGACTTCCTGCGCGTGGGCGACACCGTGCCGCTCAAGGCCGATGTGCGCATCATCGCCGCCACGCACCGCGACCTTCAGCGCGAGTGCGCCGAAGGACGCTTCAGGCAGGACCTGTACTACCGCCTCGCCGCCTTCACCCTGCGCATTCCCGCACTCGTTGAGCGCAAGGCCGATATACCCCTGTTGGCCCAGGTCTTCATCGCGCGGTTCGCCGGCAAGATGAAGAAACCTATCACCGGCATGGACGACAGCGTGAAGGAGCGACTACTGGCGCACACCTGGCCCGGACATGTACGTGAACTGCGCAACGTGATCGAACGGGCCTGCATCCTCTGCGATGGCCCGCTGCTCGACCTGGCCTCCCTACCCTTGGAACTGCAGGGGGTACCGGAACAGAAAATGGGCGCGATCTACGAGCTGGAGCAGGTGGAGCGCGAACACATCCGCCGGGTTCTCATGCACACAGGCGGCAACAAGACGCTGGCGGCCGAGCTGCTGGGGATCGGGCTCACCACGCTGTATGCGAAGGTGAAGAGGTTCGATCTCTGACCCCTTCCATTCCTGCACCCGACCCTTCCATTTCGGCAGGGTAGCACCTCGCCGATCATTCGGGTCCATTCGCACCTGACCCTTGTCAGCCGGGCCTTCGCGCTCTTAGAGCTACTTGGTGGCACCGGCTTCGCCAACGGCGCGACATGGACATCACCACGATCCTCTTCCTGCTGGCTGTAGGCCTGCTGTGCTTCTGGCTCTTCTACCGTTGCACCAACTGGTTCGAAAACATCTGACGCCATGTTCACCGCCCTACTCATCATCTGCATCGCCGTGTTCGGCTACCTGCTGCACGTGCTGGTGAAACCCGAGAAATAC
>JAGODO010000370.1 GCA_017998165.1 Flavobacteriales bacterium
AACGAGGTGTGATGTACTTATTCCTGCGTCCATCGCCGACCGGAACCCCGAGCAGTTCGAGCAGTGGGGCGAGCGCTTCTATCAGCCCACCGATGGCATCTCCCCAGGGCATCGTTCAGATCACGGCCGCATGATCAAGGTGCTCGGCGCGGTGGCCAGCCAGGCGCTCTGCTTCTCTACGGCGCGCTTCCAGCCTTCAATGCTGATGAGCATGAGGTCCTTCTCCGCCGTGAAGCCGGTGTCCGCCTCGTTGGTGCGGCGCAGTTCCAATTTGCCCGGTGAAGCTTCGAGCAGTGCGCGCACGGTGGCCAGGATCTCCGGGCTCTGCTGGAAGACCTCACCGACGTCGAGCAGGGTCACGTGCGCGCCCTGGTTGTACACCAGCTTCTGCGCCCATGTGAGCAGGAAGCTGTCGCCGGATCCGAAGAAGGGCACCACCACGCGTTCGACCTTCTCGAGCGACTTATCCACGTAAAGGCCTACCGGGATGCGCGACTCGCGCAGGATCTGGCGCACGCGGTCCTCGAAATCGCGGCTCTCGAAGAGGCTTTCCTTGCCGGTGAGCGTGTCGAGGAGCCGCTCGGGATCGATGATGCGGCGGCCGATGCCTACCACGCGCCCGAGCACCGTGCCCTCGTAGATGCTGCGTCCTACGCCGACGATGGCCATGTCGTATATGCCGCTGTTGATCGCCGCCACCACGTCCTTCTCCACGTCGTTGCTGGCCTTGAACAGCGTGTCGAGCCGCATGGATTCCTTGCCCGCCAGCTTGCGGATGCCGCTGAAGCTCTCACGCTCCCGCACAGCCGTATTGAACGGGTTCAGCTCATTGCTCGGACTGAAGTGCAGCGCCGTGATGTCCGCGTTCTCGGTGCCCTTGACGAAGGCGTGCGCCAGGCGCACCATGCTCCGGCCACGCTCGGGATCCCCGAAAGGCACAAGCACCTTGAACTTGCGCATCTCGGTGGCGAGCTTCTCCTTTTCCTGGGCGACTTTCTCCGGAAGTACCTTGTTGATGATATCGAGCAGGGGCCCGGTCATGAACGTCGTGACCAGGGCCATGATGACCAGCATCGCGAAGATCTCGGGACTGAGCACGCCGAGGTCGTAACCGATGTTCAGCACGATCAGTTCCATCAGCCCGCGCGTGTTCATGAGGGCTCCGAGCATGAAGCTGTCGCGCCAGCTGTTCCCCAGCAGTTTGGCCGGGATCGCGCTCCCCAGGAATTTCCCGGCCACGGCCACGCCGATGATCACGCCGCACCACTTCCAGAGCTCGATATCCTTGAGCAGGCCGATCTCCGTGCGCAAGCCCGTGAACACGAAGAACAACGGCAGGAGGAACACCACGGCGACATCCTCCACCTTGTCGATGAACACGTTGCGGAAGCGCACGTTCGCCGGCATGATCACCCCGGCGAGGAAGGCCCCGAACAACGCATGGATGCCGATGACCTCCGTGGCGTACGCGCTGAGCAGGAGGATCAGGAAGAAGACCGCCACCACCGGTTTGCTCAGGCTTTCGCGGTCCGCATACACCTCGCCCATCTTCCGCAGGAACGGTCGGACGAGGGTGAGCATGCCGGTGACGTACGTGGCCGCGAGAACGATGGTCCAGATGGAGCTGACGATGTTGCCGGCCTTCACGATGGCGATCACCGCGGCGAGCAGGCACCACGCGGTGATGTCGTCCACCGCAGCGCACGTGATGGCCACGCCGCCGATGCGCGTGCGACTCAGCCCGCGCTCCTGCACGATGCGCGCAAGGACGGGAAAGGCCGTTATGCTCATGGCGATGCCCATGAACAGCGCGAAGGGCAGGAACGCGACGCCGATGGGTGCGAACCGCTCATAGAGCCAATAGCTCGCACCAACGCCCAGGGTGAAGGGCAGCACGATGCTCGCATGGCTCACCAGCAAGGCCTCCTTAGCACGGTTGCGCAGCACGTTCAGGTCGAGTTCCATGCCCACTACGAACATGAACAGGATGAGACCGATCTGAGAGAGGAACTGCAGATTGCCCAAGGAGGCCGGTGGGAAAAGGAAAGCGGAGTAGGCCGGGAAGTAGTCGGCCAGGAAAGACGGTCCGAGGAAGATGCCCGCCACGATCTCGCCGATCACGGTGGGCTGGCCGAGCTTGCTGCAGAAAAAGCCGAAGATCCGCGCGGTGATGATGATGGTCAGGATCTGGAGCAGCAGCTTCGCCAGGGGGTGGGTCAGGTTCTCCTGGTAGGTGCTCTTGAACTGCTCCCAGTAATCCGTGTCCACGGAGGTGGGCACCGCCTGATGGGACGGTTCCAGCAGCACGCCGCGTTCCATGAAGAGCACGATGAACACCGCTCCCACTGCGAGTATCAGCAGGTACAGCATCCATTGGCGCGCGCGGAACATCGCGGGCAAGATAGACGCGCGGATGTCGACCTTACGTGAAGCGGCCCTGGAGACCCGACGCCCATTGAAGGTCGTCCTGGTTCCAAGGCCGCTGGTACCGGCGCGGTCTAACCCCTTGTCGCGCTGCCGGCGGAATGATCAGAGCGCCACTACCCGATCGAGCAGGTTGAGCAGGCTCGGCAATTGGACGCTCGCTTCCACCCCGGTGGTTACAGTGCGTGCCGCGTGCGTCGCGGGCTTGCGGTGCGTGCGCTTTCTGCCGGGCCACACGGTGGCGGCGACCGGACCATGCTTCGCACTGTCCGCGGGTGCGGCTTCCGGTCTCGCGGGCATCGTGCGTGTGTCCCGCAGCCCTTCCGGTGTCATGGTCCAGGAACGACCGAGCATGTCGCGGTCCAGCGTGTTGGTCACGTTGTCCACATCGTAGATGATGTGCTTGCTGTCCGGACGGAAGAAGACCGATCCGCCCAAGGGTACCTGCACGGTGAAGTGCGCGTCCTGGAACCGGAACTTGTCTTCGGTGCTGAAACGGATGACGGGGGACACGAGCAGGGCATCACCTTCCTGCCGGCAGTCGTAGGCGATGCGCTCCGCACGGGCGAGGGCTTCCTTCGAGTTGCGCGCACGTGCATCCCGGTGTACCACCAGATGGTACAGGCTGTCCGGACTGGTCGCTACATCCAGGTCGGCCCAGGCGCCATAGACCGTTCCATTCTCCACATAGAGGCCGTCCATGTCGACGTCCATCTCGCCGTCTTCCGAGCGCATGCGCATCGATCCGTTGCTCTCGGACGATCGGATCGCATCGATGTAGAGCACGTTGCCCGCAGGCTGGTTCAACGGGAACTCGCTGCTGAGCTCGTTCTCCCTGCGGAAGTCCGTCGCCGCGTTCAGGCCCGCGAACACGGTAGGCACCAGCGCGGCGAACCACAGCACGACCAGGGACCAGCC
>JAGODO010000371.1 GCA_017998165.1 Flavobacteriales bacterium
GGACCTTTCGGGTCCAGTTCCCATACTTCACCGGCATGCCGATGCGCCCCGCGTTGCTGGCCGAGGCTTGGCCAGCATGAAGCGCCGAACAGCGGGCGTCTTTCTTCCGAGCCATCAGGTGGCGACATCCATCCGCTGTTCTCGTGATGGCAGAACCCGGGGGTGCTGCAGGCCGGCACTGGATGATCACAACACGCTCACTCGTTCGGAGCCGATTCAGGATCAACGGCCCCTGGTAGCAGGAGATCACTGCCGGGGATCGAGGGCGCTTGGAAGGGCCGGTGATCGGAGCGCAGCCCGGTCACGCAGAGCCCACGGATCGGCATTGACGGAGCCATCGTCGCGGTTGTCGGATCCATCAGTACGTTGATCGCCAGCGGTGGGCGGAGCGGACGCCGCGATACCGGGCGCATCCGCACTGCCCACCGTACTGAGCAGGCTGTACGCGAGCCAGGAAATGATGTCCTTTGGTTCCACCGTATTTTCTGAGCGCTGCTGCCTGTCCGCGGACCGGTCCGCGGGCTGGATCGTGTACGCCTCATTGGGAGAATGAGCGACGATGAGGTTGGAATGTTCGCTGCATGCCATGAGCAGCAGGGCGAAGGCCATGGCAGAAAAGAGTGCTCGTTGTTCCATGGTGATCATTGGCCACTGTTGATGGATCGTGGCCGACGAGGCGAAACAACATGGATGCGGAAACGTCCGCCAGCGAGGAAATACGCGAAATGCTACCTCCGTGAAAACACGTGCTCAGGTCAGCGCGCCGATCAAAGCGGTCATCAACTCCTCCCGCTTGAAGGGTTTCGGGATGTACCCGACCATGCCTGCCTCCTTGCACCGCTCCACCTCCTCTTTCATCACGTTCGCCGTCATGGCCACGATCGGAATGCGTGATTTGCTGCCTGGCAGTGCGCGTATCGCCTTGGTAGCCTCGTAGCCGTTCATCTCCGGCATCTGCACATCCATGAGGATGAGGTCGTAGTCCTTCGCTTGCGCCAGCTCCACGGCGATGCGTCCGTTCGCTGCCACATCCACCTGCACGCCGGGTATGGCATCGGCCAGCTCGTCCTGCGCCACCATGGCGTTGAAGTCATTGTCCTCGGCCAAGAGGATGCGCAGATCGCGCAGGGGTCGGAAAGTACCGGCTTCTACGCGATCCGGAGTTGGGGGGAGGACCTGCGCATCCCCGCCGGTGGCATAGGGAATGGTCACCGTGAAGGTGCTGCCTTGATCGACCTCACTGGATACCGTGATGTCGCCGCCCTGCATCTGTGCGAGCCGCCGACTGATGGAAAGGCCGAGCCCCGTGCCGCCGTACTTGAAAGCCGTGCTGCCCTGGCCCTGGTCGAATTCCTCGAAAATGCGCTCGCGCCGGTCCAGCGCCACCCCGATGCCGGTGTCGTGTACGTCGATCCGCAAAAGGACCTTGCCCTGTTCGAGGGCGGTAGAGGACATGGTCACGGATATGCCGCCCTCGCCGGTGAACTTGATGGCGTTGCCCACCAGGTTCATGATGATCTGTTGCAAGCGTGTGGGGTCGCCCACCAGCGACTTCGGTACCAGCTCATCGATCCGCATCCGCAGGTAGAGCTTCTTGTCGTCGGCCTGGAACCTCAGGATCTCCTGAACACCGCGGGCCAACGCGCGCGGATCGAAGGGCACGGCCTCCAGCACGATCTTGCCCGCTTCCATCTTGCTCAGGTCGAGCACGTCGTTGATGATCACCAGCAGGCTCTCGGAGCTCTTCGCGATGGCATCCAGGTATTTCGCCTGATCGGGCAGGTGCTCGTTGCGCCTCAGGATCCCGGTCATGCCCATGATGGCGTTCATCGGCGTGCGGATCTCGTGGCTCATGTTCGCCAGGAACTGCTGCTTGATCTGGCCGCTGTGCTCGGCGCGTTCGCGCTGGTGGTCGGCCTCTTCTTTTTCGCGGTTCAATTCGGCGGTGCGCTGGGCCACCGTGCGCTCCAAGGTGACCTTCTGCCGGCTCAATCCGGCGGTACGGATGCGGATGAAGAGCAGCACGCCGCTCACCAACGCGGCCAGGTAGAACGCAAAAGCCCACCACGTCCGCCACCAAGGGGGGAGAACGACCAGTTGGAAAGAGGTGCCTTTCGCATCCCAGATGCCGTCCCGGTTATCCCCGCGCACACGGAAGGTGTAGGTCCCGGGATCGAGGTTGGTGTACACCGCGGAACGATCATACCCCGCCATGATCCAGTCGCCGTCGAAGCCTTCAAGCCTGTACTGGTAGCGGTGCTCTTCGGGCGCGGAGAACTCCATCGTGGCGAACTCGAAGGTGACCATGTTCGCGCTGTACGGGATGATGAGGCCATCACTGAGATAGGCCGGCCGGTCAAGAGGAGAACCTTCGGCGCGATGGTCCACCGCACGGTTGATGAGCTTGATGCCGGTGATGCGGATGGCGCTGGCCGTGCTGTCATCGGCGAGTTCGGAAGGCTTGAAGTAGTTGAAGCCCATCACCCCACCGAAGAAGAGCGTACCGTCGGTCTGCCTACAATGCGCGTATCGATTGAACTCGTCGCTTTGTAGACCGTCGCTCGCATCGTAGTTGCGGAAGGCGCCGGTGCCTGGCGTGAAACGCGAGAGCCCCTTGTTGGTGCTCATCCACAGGTTGCCCGCACCATCGGGGAGGATGCCGTACACCACATCGTTGGGAAGGCCTTGTCTGGTGCCGAAGCGCACGCACTCGCCCGTGCGCTTGTCCAACCGGTTCAGGCCACCGCCGTTGGTGCCGACCCAGAGCACATCCGGGTCCTTGGGATCGTTCAGCAGCGAATAGATGATGTCGGTTGAAAGCGAGGCCGGGTCCGCGGGGACGTGCGCGTACACGTGCCAGGCGGCCGCGCCGCTCTTGCGCCGATCGTAGCGGTACAATCCCGTTGCGGTTCCCAGCCAGAGCAGCCCGTTGTCATCCCTGAGCATCGCGTGCAGGAAGC
The DNA here is from genome assembly GCA_017998165.1 of Flavobacteriales bacterium. Taxonomy (GTDB): domain Bacteria; phylum Bacteroidota; class Bacteroidia; order Flavobacteriales_F; family PHOS-HE28; genus PHOS-HE28. The sequence continues at coordinate 2,961 of JAGODO010000371.1, forward strand.
GATCGACCTCACCGACCCGTGATCGCGGATAGGGCACATAGTGGAACAGACCGGTCCGGCGATCGAAGCGACAAAGCGTGTGGAGGGAGCCCGACCAGATGAGCGAATCACCCTCCAGCAGGAAGGTCTCGTTGTAGGTCTCCTCAGGGAAGGCGCGCATAGCGGCCGTGTCGCGCGCGATGCGGGTGACCCTGTCCCGCACGGGATCATAGGTCACGAGGCCCTCGTGGTTGAACCAATAGATCCCTCGTTCATCCCTGACCAACACCCGGTTCGCACGGCTCAACCTGTCCAACGCCGGGTCTTGGACCTTCTCGGTCCACGGGATCCACGTGGGCCACGTGTTGG
>JAGODO010000372.1 GCA_017998165.1 Flavobacteriales bacterium
AGTCCACCGTCTGTCCACTGCCGTGGAGCGGGATGGGAGCTGGTCTGTCCTGCGGCAGCAAAGGTCTTCCATGCTGGATGAACGATCGTTGGATCCCGTGGCGTGTGCGGATCGTTGGATCTTTTGGAGGCCTTCCGGCTCTGGAGATCGTGTGTTCACCGTTCAGCGAAACACAGCAACTCGGTTTGTGGGAGCGGAAGGAAAGATCAAGGGCTGTGGACACATTGTTGATCACCGGAAAGTTGCTGGTGGTTCTCCACAACACGAACGATCGATCAACGATCGGGCTGTTGAAGGACACATCGCTTCTACCTTTGATGCACCGTGCAGGACCGTATCTCCTGACGGTCAACGCATGCACATCAGCATTGGCAGCGATCACGCCGGATTCGACCTGAAACATCGGGTAAAGGACCACTTGAAGGTCCTTGGCCACGAAGTGATGGACCACGGCACGCACACACGGGACAGTGTGGACTATCCGGACTTCGCCCATACGGTGGCCGAAGCGGTGACATCGGGCAGGAGCCCGTTGGGCATCGTGATCTGTGGCAGCGCCAACGGAGTGAACATCACGGCGAACAAGCATCACGGGGTGCGGTCGGCCATCGCTTGGAACGAAGAAGTGGCCCAACTGGCGCGCGAGCACAACAACGCCAACGTGCTGGCCCTGCCCGCGCGTTTCGTGGATGAGGCCCTTGCCCTGCGTATCGTGGACGCTTTCCTTGCCGCCCGCTTCGAAGGCGGCCGTCACCAGCGGCGCGTGGCGAAGATCGAAAACGTGCCGGTGCCCGGTGCATAAGCCCTGCTGATGTCGCTTCGTTCCCTTTGTTGCTCAGCGCTCGCTTTGGGCGCTCCCGTTCTGCTGTGCGCCCAGGTGGACAGTGTGCGCGCGCGTTATGCGGCCACCATCACGCGCACCGACCTGCGCGAGTACCTAGATGTGCTCGCCAGCGATGCGTACGAAGGCCGGGAGACGGGAACCCAAGGCCAGAAAATGGCGGCCCGGTACATCCGGGAGCACTTCGCCTCCTTCGGTATTCCCCCGGTGCCGGATGCCGAAGCACGTGGACTGATCAACGGGTATGAGCAACCGTTCCCGCTGGAAGTCACCAAACCGGGCGGGCTCTCCCTCCTCGTCGATGGAACCCCCATCGGCTTCATGCAGGAGTTCTTCTACCTCAGTGAGAAACTGCGCCAGGACTATGCGACGGACACCGTGGTCTTCGCCGGGTTCGGCAACCGGTCGGGTGACAAGGACCCCTATGCCGGCGTGGATGCCAGGAACGGGACCGTGCTGGTGCTGGAGGACGGGGAGAGCAGCGTGAAGCGCGGGGACCGGCCCTCTATGGACCTGTTCCAGCAACTCACGCGCAAGGCCGCTGCCGCTGAAGCCGCCGGCGCCCGTGTGCTGTTGGTGGCCAGCACCGGCGCACGGGCCATGATGGAGCAGTACGCGCATTACATCACCACCCCGCGGATGAAGCTGGTGGATGAGAAGTCGAAAACCGCCGCGAAGAGCGCAGCACCACAGGTCATCATCATCGACAAGGCCACGGCGGAACGCATCCTGAAGCGTGGCAGGTTGAGCTGGAAGAAGGCCCTGAAAAGCGGAGGGAAACCGGCGCGTGCCATCGCCTGCCCGTTCGCCGTGCGCTATGTATCGGATCGGCAGGAATTGCAGGGTGAGAACGTGCTGGGTTACGTGGAGGGAACCGACAAGAAGGACGAGCTGGTGGTGATCACCGCCCATTACGATCACATCGGCAAAGACGACGAGCACGGCGTTTACAACGGCGCGGACGACGATGGCTCGGGTACCGTGGCGGTCCTGGAAATGGCGCAGGCCTTCGCGAAAGCGAAAGCGGAAGGGCATGGCCCGCGGCGGAGCATGCTGTTCATGCCGGTGAGCGGCGAGGAAAAGGGTTTGCTCGGCAGCGAGTGGTACAGCGACCATCCGGTGTTCCCGCTCGCCAACACGGTGACCGATCTCAACATCGACATGATCGGCCGGGTGGATTCGACGCATATCAACAGTGCGCCTTACGTGTACATCATCGGCAGCGACCGGCTCAGCACCGAGCTGCACCGCATCAACGAGGAGGCGAACACCACCTACACCAAGCTGGTTCTGGACAACACCTTCAACAGCGAGAACGACCCCAACCGGTTCTACTACCGCAGCGACCACTACAACTTCGCCAAGCACGGCATCCCGGTGATCTTCTACTTCAATGGCGTGCATGAGGACTACCACCAGCCCGGGGATGAGGTGGCGAAGATCCGCTTTGACCTGCTGGAACAACGGGCCCGGCTCGTATTCCACACCGCCTGGGAGCTCGCCAACCGCGAGCAGCGCATCGTGGTGGACAGGCCGTTGCCGAAGGAGTAGTGGTCCGTTGATGGTTGTCCGTTGTCGGGCTTCCGCCGGAGAGAGCCGACAAGCGTCTCCCCGGTGTTGTCGGCCCAGCCGGACAACCGACAACCGGACAACCGACAACGAAGCCCTTAAGCAGCCTTTTTCCCTTCCACCGGCTCAGCCAGCATCTGCTCGATGAAGGCCTTCAGGTTGCGCTTGTAGTTCGCATAATGCGCGCCCGTTCCCGGGCCGTAGAAGCCCGTGCGGATGCGGCGCACCTTGCCCGCGCGGTCGATGAACACACAGGTGGGATAGCTCATCACGTGGTTCAGGAAAGGCAGTTTGGCCGCCGCCACCTCTTTCCGCGACTCTCCCCCATACAGCACGTCGTATTTCACCCCCAGGCGCTCCTTGAAGTGTTTCAGCGAGCCGACCGCCTGCTGTCTTTCGGGATAACGCTCGAAGGCGATGGCCACCACGTCCAGACCCTGGTCATGGTACTCGTCGTACATCTCCGTGAGCAGGATGGTCTCATCCACGCAGTTCGGGCACCAGCTGCCCATCACCTGCAGCATGCGCACATGGCCATGGAAGCGTTCGTCCATGAGCGACACCGTATCGCCGTTCAGGTCCGGCAGGCGCACATCCACCATCTCGTAGCCTTCTTTGAGGAAGGTAAGCGAGTCGGGGTTGCGCAGGTGGAAAGCCTCGTTGCGCACCGCGTACCAGGGTTCCTGGCTGTGGATGCCGCTGCGGAAGCGGCCGATGAGCGAATCACCGCGCAGGGCGGCGTGGAAGAGGAAGGCGTGCGACCCGTCGAAGGCGGAGAGCAGCAGGGAGTCGCCGTGGACCACACCGTCCAGGAAGCGGTAGTCGCCCGTCTCGGTACCGAAGGTCCCGGTGACGCGGCCGTTCGAACAGTTGAAGATCCCCAACGCGG
>JAGODO010000373.1 GCA_017998165.1 Flavobacteriales bacterium
GCGACCACCGGGGCGCAGCACGCGCAAGGTCTCACGGTAGGCCATCGTCCGGTCGCTGTAGAACATCACACCGAACTGCACCACGACCAGGTCGAAGCTCTTGTCGGGGTAGGGCAGGCTCACCGCATCCACCGCGTTCCATTCAATGTCTTCGTCGGGCAGTTGCTGCTTGGCGAATTCGAGCATGGCGGGGTTGATGTCCGTGGCCACGATACGGGCGGACTTGTCCAGCCGCTGGGCGATGTGGCGCGTGAGGCGTCCTGTGCCGCAGGCGAGTTCGAGGACCGCGCTCGGAGCGAGCGCTGCGATACGCTCTGCGAGCAAGTCACTGAACGGTTCGAAGAAGAGCGGGCCCAGGTGCGTATCGTAGTTGCGCGGGATGCTACCGGAGAATTGGACGTTGATGGGGCGGGCAGGTGCAGTGTTCATGGCGGTTGTGTTTATGAGGACAAAAGTCCCGCCACCACGGGCCCTGCTGTTTTTCCCAGCGGCCCGATCACTTTGCCCAGCGGTTCACCCCGAGATGGCCCGCTTGAGCTCCGTAGGCGAATGGCCGAACTCCTCCTTGAACGCCTTGCTGAAATGCGAGAGGTTCTCGAAGCCGCATTGGAAGGCCACCTCGCTTACCTGCAGATCGCCGGCGCTGAGCAGCAGCTTTGCGCGGCGCAGGCGTTGCTCCCGTAACCAGCGTCCCGGCGGCGCCTTGAACAGCTGTTGGAAATCGCGCTTGAACGCGGAGAGGCTGCGCCCGCACATGCGCGCGTAGGCCTCGAGCGACAGATTGTAGCAGTAGTTGTCCTCCATGATCCGGCGCATGCGATCCATGCCGCGTGACCGCATCATGGCCTGGAAGGATGCAACGAAGGCCGCATTCCGAGGTTCGCCGGCGATGTTCAACAGCAGTTCGCGCAGCTTCAGGTCCACGAGCCTGGGGTCCATGGACCGTTCATTCCGGAAATGTGGCAGCATGCTGTTCATGAAGGCATCCATGGCCGGTGTGGTGCGGACTATCGCCAGTGGGGCCAGCGGTCCTGCCTCCTTCGCCTGCACCTCCACGGTGCGGAAGACCTCGCATATGAACTCATCGGTCATGAAGAACAGGAGCACGCAGAACGGCGTTCCGAAATACTGCTCCACGATGCTGCCGCCCTTCTTCACGAAGGCCATGTCGCCCGCGCGCAGTTCGACCTTTCCATCAGCACTTTGCCAGTCCTTGCGTCCTTCGAGCACATAAACGAAGTAGCTCGCGTGGCTCCACATGTCCTGCTGCGCGCTCTCCAGCGGGCAGGTGAACTCGGTCATGAGTTGATCCCCGCTGCGGAACTGGCGGTGGCCCGCCGGATCGGCTATGATGACATCAACGAAGTTGTACATCCGTGCAAAGATGGCTCCTGTCCCGGACCCGTCCATGCACGGACGTCGTACCGATGGATGGCGGGTCAGCGCTCCGGTCTCAGGCCTCGACCGTGGGGCGGTACTTCAAATACGCGTGCAGGGTGATGGCCGCGTTCTCCTCAGGGTTCGCCACCACATGCGCCCCGAGCTGGTCATCGATGTAGCTCAAGGCATGCCGCTCAAGGGTGCGTACGTCATACGGCGTTGCTATCGTAGCGTTGAGGAAGCGTGATTCCCGTATTTCCCCTTCAAGCACGATCATCATGCCGCCTCCGTTCGGGTGGTAATGCCGGGCGCATTCCACGCCGGGCTCCCAGCGGATCAACACGACTTTCAGGAACTCATTGTCCACAAGCACCTCGCGTCCGCCGCTCTCCGTGGCAAGAAAGGCCCATTGGCGGGGGGCTACCGTTGCGGCCCGCTCCAGAATGGGTTGGAATTCGCGCGCTGTTGCGTTGTGCCGCAAGGTCATGGCTTTCACCTGCAGGTGATAGCTGACGTCCTCCAGTTGGGCGGCGCGCATGACTTTGCTGCGGACACCGATGCCGGTGAGGAACCATGCGATGCGATCGAGGAAGGTGGGCCGATAGGCGAGCTGCACAGAAGCGTTCATGTTGGTTTTCATTGACCGCTACAAAGCACCGGAGCTCTCCGCACCGGGGCTTTGTGGAGAAGTCCAATGATCTGTCCGTACGGCTCATGGTGACCGGACCACGCGTGTTCGGACCACATCCAAGTTTCAAGCGTCCCGTCAACAGGACGGCAGGTTTCCTCCTGAACCACCGCCCTCTTTCCGCTGTTCGCGAGGCCTTGCAAAGCGATAGCGGACGGCACGGCGGCTTGGATTTGCCGGCCGGAGTCAGGGCCGTGATCACCACGCCATCTTCTCCGGTATTGCTAGCCGTAGCACAGTGCGAAGGCGATGGTCCTGCCGTGCGTCCAAGATGTCCAACATGAAGATCAGGTCGTCGATGATCCGGTCGATGATCTTGTAGTTCCCACTCTCCAGTCGGTGGTGCTTCAAGCCAAGCTGGTCCAACAGCGGTTCGTACTGCCCACCGTGTTGATGGTCCAGCAGCCAGTCGATGTCGTCCATGATCTTCTAGACCACCGCAGGGTGTCCACCCAAACCTCCGCCGCGTCTGTCCGCTGCTCGCGAGGCCTTGCGAAGCGATAGCGGGCGGCACTGCGGTTCGGAGCCGTGAACAGTACCTTGCCCCGAAGCCCATGCGCAGCTCCATTCGTTCCCTGTCCCGTGCGCTGTTCCTGTTGGTTCTATGTGGTTGCGGGCGCTCCGTCAAATTCGAGGAGGCGGACCTGATGATCCGCCACATCAACGTGGTAGATGTGGTTACAGGAACAGTGTTGGCCGAGCAGGCGATCGTGATCAAGGGGGGGCGCTTCGTGTACGTGGGCATGGACCCCGGTAATGTGGAATTGCCGGATGGCACACCGGTCATCGACGGCACCGGACGTTATGCCATCCCCGGGCTCTGGGACATGCACGTGCACGTGTGTTGGAGCGATACGAACGCGAACCTGCTCTTGCCCGCCTTGCTCGCCCATGGCATAACCGGTGTGCGCGACATGGGCGGCGACCTGCGCTTGCTCAACGCCTTCAAGCAGCGTGTGCTCGCCGACCCGTCGGCCGGCCCGGATCTCTTTGGTTGCGGTCCCATCATCGACGGTGATCCGCCGGTCTTCCCGGACTTCACCCTGCCTGTGAACAGTGCGACCGACCTGCCGAAGGTGCTTGACAGCCTGTCCGCGAATGGTGCCGACTTCTTCAAGGTCTATTCGCTCCTCGCACCGGAGGAACTGGAGCGTATCGCGGCGTACAGCAAGGAGCACGATAGGGTCTTTGCCGGTCATCTATCGGAATATGTGGAGCCC
>JAGODO010000374.1 GCA_017998165.1 Flavobacteriales bacterium
CACCTACACGGATCGCGCCGCGAACGTGGCCGTGGGCGCCGACGGTCGCGTGCTAGTGACCGGTGAGTTCCGGGGAACCGCCGTCTTCGATGCGGGCACCTTCAACAGTACGATCGATCCAGGCACCTCCCTGCCCGGCAGTGACGTGTTCATCGCGAGCTACGCTGCTGACGGTACGGCCGAGTGGTTCAAGCAGGGCGTTGCACAGCGGGATGACCAGGCGGCGGACGTTTCCATCGATGCCGCCGGCGCGGCCTATGCGTTCGGCCTCTACAGCGAGACCATGTCCTTCGGCACGCCGCATGCGAACACCGCGCTGAACCAGATGTACCTGGTGAAGTTCGATGCGGCCGGCGTTGAACAGTGGTTCAGGCGCATCGGTGGTGGGGCGCTGCAACAACCGGTGGATATGCAGCTCGGCGCGGCAGGAGCGGTCTTTCTCTGCGGTGAACTGCAAGGTGCGCTCACGTTCTTCGACACCGCGCCCGACGTCGTGCCCAGCGCCCAACCGAACGCCTATTTCCTTTTGCGGGCCGGAACGGATGGCGAATTCGAGAGCGGCACCGCGACAGGTTCCGTGAACGCCTTGCGCATCGCGGGGCTTGACCAGCGCGGGAGCACCGTGGCCGCGTATGGCGAGTTCCAGTGCGGCTTCAATGACCTCCAGGATCACTACAGCGCCACCGGGATCTTCATCGCCACCGGGGACGAGGACCTGTTCATCGCGAAGCACGATGCGCAGACCTTGGCATTGGACGAGGCACAGCAGTTCGGCGGGCATTTGGAGAAGAGCGCCGGCGGCATCACTTCGCTCAGCAACGGCGAACTCGTTTTCTGCGGTGCGTTCAGCGAACGGCTCATCTTCCCCAGTGAAGGAGATGGCTGGGGCGAGGACTTCGAACCCTGCCCCATGGCGGGAGGTGGTGCGAACGAGTACTGCGGTGATGCCCACTACACCAGCTATGAAGCCATCGAAAGCACAGGCGCGCTGGACGGTTTCATCGCCCGGGGCTATGTCGACAGCCGGGAACCCTATGATCCCTACCTCCGGAGCGGGCTCCTATGCGATCGATCGGCCCGTGATATCATCGTTCTCGGGAACGGGGATTCCACCAACTACGTGCTCGCTTGTGGCGCGGCCAGTCTCGACTGGGCCCACAGCATCCCTTTGAATTATGATCCGGGTCTCTGTAGCGAGGCGCCGGCGATCACGTGGGACGTGGATATCCTCTGGAGTACCGGCCAGACGTATGCTGATGGGATCAACGCGACCCAATCAGGCTGGTATTGGCGCACACAGACCTCCACTAACGGCTGCTATACGGAAACGGATTCCATCCAGGTGGAGATCCTTCCAACGCCCCAAGCATGGGTTTCCATCGACAACGGCTCCCCGATGCCCGGACCCGGACCGAACCCCTACCAAGCCTGTCATCCGGTGGAAATGCTCGCCACGGACCTGCTTCCTGGAGAAACTTTCCAGTGGTATGTCGATGGCCAGCCTGTTGCCGGCAATCCCATCCTGGCGGATGCGGACGGCTCGTATTCGTTGACGGTCACGGCGCTCAACGGATGCTCGGGTACGAACACCATCCCTTTCGATCTGCAAGAGTCGATCGGCATCCCGAACATCACCAGTGCCGATTTCGATTTCTATTTCAACGGCGTGGCCCTGGACGAACAGGACAGCGTGCAGATCTGCGATGGTGTGTTCCAGCAGGGGTACATACTGGCTACTTGGTACGTGGACGGTGTGCCGACCGTGTTGAGCCAGCCCTACATCGTTTTCGCGACCACCGAGAGCGGCGGCGGGCTGGTCAGCTATGCGGACGAGGCCATCGCCTGGTTCGTGGAGCCCGAGCCGAACGGCTGGTACGACCTGCAGATCCACCTGGTGATGAATGTGGAAGGCTGCTCGGACGATTCGATCGCGTTCGACGCATCGGACAGCGTCTACTTCGCGGCCGGCAACTCGCCGCAGATCGAGCCCTTGGAGGACATCACCCTGTGTATCGGTGATACGGCCATGATCGTACTGGAGTGCACCGGATGCGAGGTGGTCCAGTGGAGCGGGCCCGGCCCGGTGATCACCTCGCCCGGGCAGGATACCGCCTGGGTAACGGAGTTCGGGACCTACACGGTGACCGCCCTCAACAACAACGGCGTGCTCTGCGGGGCGACGGAGTACTTCACCGTGTTGCAGGCGCTGCCACCCGCGTTGGTCGTTTCGCCCCTCGCCGTGTGCCCCGGTGATACGGCCCTGTTGAGCACGCCTTTCCAAGGGACGACCTATGCGTGGAGCGGACCGAGCGGGCCGTTGGCCGGTGACAACGACAGTCTGCTCGTCTGGGAGATCGGCTCCTACTACCTCACGGTCTACACGGACCAGGGCTGCCCCCTTTTCGGAGGGCCGGCGTTCCTGCAGGAATTCTCGACGCCCAGTTTGACGGCCACGCCCAACACGGTGCTCTGCCCGGGACAATCCACGGCACTGGTCATCAGCGGTGGGGGGCTGGAACAGATCATCTGGGATCCGCCGCTCTCGGGCGGGAACCTTACCCAAGCGGTGAGCGAGGGGGGGACCTACACCTGTACCGTTATCGCTTGCGAGGACACGTTCAACCTCAGCGTGGACATCTTCTCCAGCACGATCGAAGCGGGGATCCCGGCCGGTCCTTTCAGTATCTGTGGAGGTGGGACGGTGCTTCTCGATGGCCCGGCCGGCGACTACGATTACCTCTGGACACCGGGCAATGCTGATACAGAAGACCTGTTCGCCTCGGACACCGGCAACTATCAATTGCAGATCACCGATACGCTCGGATGTATGGCGCTTTCGAATGTGGTCGAAGTGGTCGCGCAGTCCTTCAGCGAGACCTTGGTCATCACGGGCGATACGGTCTGTGCGGGCGAGGATGCCCAGCTCTCCGCTACGGGTTCGGGAACCTTGGTCTGGTTCGCCGAGGCTGACTTACAGGACACGCTGATCGTCGGAGGGGTGCTGACCATCGAAGGGGCCGCGCAGAGCGATACGGTCTATGTGACCCAGACCGAGAACGGCTGCACGGGGCCGATCACGCCGGTGGTGATCCTTGTCGGACTTGTTCCATCTCCACCGGTGATCGCGGGCGACACATCGCTTTGCATCGGCGACGCGCTCTCGCTCTCGGTCTCGCCCCAACCCGGCGTCACATACACCTGGACCACGCCGCAGGGCACGGTTGCCGGTCCAGCGGTCAGCATCGGTTCCGTGTCCGCCGCCGATATCGGCACG
>JAGODO010000098.1 GCA_017998165.1 Flavobacteriales bacterium
TGACGATGCGTATGTGCCCGGTGTGTTCTTCCGGACTTCCCGCACCTTCAACGCCGGTACGCAGGAAGTCAGCAAAGCGACAAGCAGGAGTGAGAGGGTGAGAGGGTGAGAGAGTCCGGTATGCAAGGGCCCCACTCTCTCACCCTCGCACCCGTTTACCCTGAGGATAGCGTTCATCATGGTCAGTCCTTCTTGCGTTTCAGCAGATCCCTCAGCCGTGCGTTCAAGGTGCGGATCACCTCCCTCGATTCCTGGTTCTCCTCGCCCGAGCGTATGAACTGCTCCGAAACCGGTTCGTCACGTTCATCGCTGATGAGCTTGCGGCCTTTGATCAATGTGGCGAACACGTAGTAGAGACCGGGGATGACGAGCACGCCGATGAGCGTGCCCACGAGCATGCCGCCCAACGAGGACGAGCCGATGGTGCGGTTGCCGATGGCCCCGGCCCCGGAAGCGATCACCAGCGGGATCAGGCCGGCGACGAAGGCGAAGGAGGTCATCAGGATCGGGCGGAACCGGGCCTTCGACCCCTCGATGGCGGCCTCCAGCACCGTGGCGCCGGCGCGCTGCTTCTGCACGGCGAACTCCACGATCAGCACGGCGTTCTTTCCCAGCAGGCCGATGAGCATGATGATGCCGATCTGCGCGTACACGTCGTTCGCGAGCCCCATCACCTTGAGCAGCAGGAAGGAGCCGAGCACCCCGACGGGCAACGACAGGATCACAACGAGCGGGAGCACGAAGCTCTCGTACTGCGCCGCGAGCACCAGGTACACGAAAATGAGCACCACGATGAAGATGTAGATGGCTTCGTTCCCTCGCCTGGCCTCATCGTACGAAAGGCCCTCCCAGGCGATGTCGTAGCCGCGCGGCAAGGTCTCCCTGGCCACTTCCTGGATCGCCTTGATGGCGTCGCCACTGGTGAAACCCTCCGTGGAAAGTCCCCGGATGGTGGCGGAGTTGTACATGTTGTAACGCGTGATCTCGTTCGGGCCGAGACGCTTCTCGAAGTGCATGAACGATGAGTACGGCACCATCTCCCCCTCCTCGTTCTTCACGAAGAGGCCGGTGAGGTCCGTGGGATATCGACGGTACTCCGGCGCAGCTTGCGCGTACACCTTGAAGAAACGGCCGAAGCGGATGAAGCCCTGCTCGTAGGTGCTACCGATGAGGATGTTCAGGTTCTCAACGGCCTTGCCGATGGATACGCCCTTCTGCATGGCGAGGTCGTTGTCGATGATCATCTCGTACTGCGGGAAATTGGCCGCGTAGAACGTGAAGAGACCGGTGAGCTCCTTGCGCTTCCGCAGCGCATCCATGAACTCGTTGTTGATCCGTTCGAACTCGTGGTAGTCCGTGCCGTTCGTCTTGTCGAGCATGCGCAAGGAGAAACCGGCCGATGAGCCGAAGCCCGGAACGGCCGGCGGTTCGAAGTACTCGATCACCGCTCCGAGGTCCTTGGTCTTCTTCTCCAGCTCTTCCATCACCTCGTTCACGTTCTTGTCCCGCTCATGCCAGGGCTTCAGATCGATCAGACAGGTCCCGGCGTTCGATCCGCGGCCTTCGGTCATGATCTCGTAGCCCGCGAGTGAAGAGACAGACTCCACTTCGGGGATCTCCTCGCAGATCTTCATCAGGTCGCGCGCGACCTCATTGGTGGTCTCCAACGTGGAACCCGGCGGCGTTTGCACGATGGCGTAGATGGTGCCCTGGTCCTCGCTCGGTATGAAGCCGGCCGGAAGGATCTGGTTGGTCACGTAGATGGCCACGCAGGATCCGGCCAAGGCACCGAACGTGAGCACGCGGCGCACGACGATCCGGTTGAGCAAGGCCACGTAGCGCCCCGTCAACCGCTCGAACCAACGGTTGAAGGTGTCGATGAAGCGGTCCATGATCGACTTCTTCCGCTGTTCACCGTGGTGCGGCTTCATGAGCATGGCGCAGAGCACGGGGGTCAAGGTGAGCGCCACCACGGCCGAGATGATGATGGAACCCGCCATGGTGATGGAGAACTGTCGATAGAATACCCCGACAGGTCCGGTCATGAATGAGATGGGGATGAACACCGAGACCATCACCAGTGTGATGGCGATGATGGCACCGCCGATCTCGCCCATCACCTCCTTCACCGCGGCATATGGCGTGAGCTGATGGTTCGCCTCCATCTTGGCATGCACCGCTTCCACCACCACGATGGCATTGTCCACCACGATACCGATGGCCAGCACGAGCGCGAACAACGTGATCAGGTTGATCGACAGATCGAACAGCTGCATCACGAAGAAGGCGCCGATCAAGGACACGGGCACGGCGATGATGGGGATCAGCGTGGAGCGCCAATCGCCGAGGAACAGGAACACCACAAGCGCAACCAGGATGAAGGCGTCGCGCAACGTGTGCAACACCTGCTCGATGGAGGCATCGAGAAAGGTGGAGACGTCATAGCTCACCTTGTAGTCGACGCTGGGCGGCATGAACTCGGCCTGTTCTTTCAGCTTCTCCTTCACCTGCGCGATCACCTCGCTGGCGTTGCTGCCCAGCGTCTGCTTCAGCACGATGGAAGCGGAGGGCTTGCCGTCCAGGTTCGAATAGATGTCGAAGAATTCGCTGCCCAGTTCCACATCGGCGACGTCGCGCAGTTTGATCATCTCGCCTTCCTCGTTCGCGCGGATGATGATGTTCTTGTACTGCTCCGGCTCATTGAACTGGCCCTTGTAGATCAGCACATACTCGAAGGATTGCGCGTTGATACCCGAGCTCTGGCCAAGGCGGCCGGGGCGCGCGATCAGGCTCTGCTCCTCCATGGCCTTCATCACCTCCTCGGCGGAGATGTTGTAGGCCCGCATGCGGTCCGGCTTCATCCACACGCGCATGGCGTATTTGCGGCTGCCGAGGATCTGCGCCTGCGCCACGCCGGGGATCCGCTGGATCTCCGGGATCAGCTGGGTGAACGCGTAGTTGTACAGGAAGAGCTCATCCGCGTCCTCGCCGTTGCCGTAGAGATTCACGTACATGAGCATGGAGGGCTGTACCGGGGTGATGATCACTCCCTCGCGTTGGACCAGCAACGGCAGGTTGGGCATCACCTGGTCCACACGCGTCTTCACGCGCACCACCGCCTCGTTGGGATCGGTGCCCGGTTCGAAGATCACGCGGATCGTACCCTCCCCGGCGCTGGTGGCGTCCGAAGCGATGTAACGCATGCCCTGCACGCCGTTGATCGCCGTTTCCAGCTGGATGATCGTGGACTTCGTGAGCACGTCCGCGCTGGCGCCCGGATACGCGATGAAGATGTTCACGGTGGTGGGCGCGATCTCCGGGAACTGCGCGGTGGGCAGCTGCTTCATGGCGAGCCCGCCGACGAAGAGGATCAGCACCGATATGACGATGGCCAATACCGGCCGTTGGATGAAATTCCTGAACATGGCTCAGTTGTTTTGCCGCCCGATCACTCGGCGTACAGGTCCAGGTGCTTCAGCACGGAATCGGGAGCGACGAACTCCACCTCCACCTTGTCCTGGTCCTTCACTTTGCGCAGACCTTCAAGCAGGACGCGATCGTCCTTCTTCAGTCCTTCGTTCACCACGAAGAGGTGTTGGAGTTCGGGACCGACCGTGATGCGCGTGTTATGCAGCACACCGTCCTTATCGATCACGAAGACATAGCGATGGTCGAGCACTTCGAAGGTGGCCTTCTGCGGGATCAGCAGCACATCCTTCAGGTGCGAGTCCATCAGGATGTTGCCCGTTTCCCCGTGGCGCAGAAGGCCCTGTGGGTTATGGAAAGTCGCACGGAAAGCGATGTTGCCCGTGGTGTTGTTGAAATCGGATTCGATCGCGGTGATCTCCCCGGGCTGATCGAATTGTTCTCCGTTGGCCATCATCAGCCTCACCTTGGTGCCATTGCCCGCAAGGGAGTTCTTCTTGTACTCCAGGTACTCGGCCTCGGGCACGTTGAAATACACCCACATGGTGCTGTTATCCGATAGCTCGGTGAGCAGTTCACCCTCGTCCAGCAGACTTCCCTTCCGCACGTGGAAGCGGCCCACGATCCCGTCGAACGGTGCCTGGATCTCCGTGAATCCCAAGTGTGCCTGGGCCGCGTTGAGCTCGGCCTTGGCCTTATTGTACCGCGCCTGCGCGAGTGCAAGCTCATTGGGCGACACGACGTTGCTGTCCGCGAGCGATTTGGTATTGCGGTATTCGATCTCGGCGAATTCAGCTTCCGCTTGTGCCCGTTGCACTTCCGCCTGGTACAGCACGGGGCGGATGCGGAACATCAACTGGCCTTCCTTCACGTGCTGGCCTTCGTCCACCAGCATGTCCTGCAGGTAGCCCTTTTCCAGCGCGCGCACCTCGATGTGCTGCAGGGAATGGATCTGGCACACGTAGTCCCTCGCGACCACGGTGTCGGTGAGCAAGGGACTGGTCGCGGGGTAGCGGCCATGCTCATGCTCTTCATGCTCCTCCTCGTGGTGCGCACCACAGCTGGTGAGCAGCAGGCCGATCATGGTCAGCAGGGGCAATACCGTGCGCCGTGGCCGGGTAGCGAAAGCTGGGATGGGGGACGTCATGTTGATAGCGGAGAACGTTTCTTGTCTGGACCGGAACGGGATTCGAGGAAGGGGAGGCAAAGCCTCAAGAGCCGATAGGACCTGTGTATGCCCGACCATGAGGTGATGCCGATGGGGCCGAACACCCGGTGAGGCATCAAGCGACGCGGAAAATGCCGCACCACTGCGCCCGGAGCGTGCTCCGGGACTTCGCGTTACCTAAGGAGCGGAGGGTTGGAAGCCCGCAACGGAGAGCAGCTCCTGCGCGGTCCGATCATCATCGTCCCGTTGCCGGAGCAACGACCCATGGACCGATGGGGAGGCACCCGGAAAGGCACCAGGCCACCCGATCAAAGCGAGATCCTCATCGAGTTCGACATCCTCTTCCGGTGCTTCGGGGTCGGCCGTCCGAAGACTCAACTCATCAACGACACCGGAGAGAACAGCGGCGTGCAGGGCCGACGGCGCGCAGAACTGAAGCCCGAGCATCAGCATGCACAGCCACAGCAGGGTCCGCATCTTCTCCTTCGTCACGGGTGCTCTCGTCTAAGCGGCCGCGAACGTAGACCCCTCAGGCCCGCCTGTCACCTGCTTAACACTTCTTTTACCAAAAGGAATGTTGCGGCATCCGGTCTTCGTTCCCAAGCGCGCTCGCTCCCGCTTCAAGCGCAGCATTTGTCGGGTCAGGTAGTTTCGCGCGCGCCTTGGCCCAAGCTTCGGCGTTCAACGCGTGTCCAACGAGAATGGCGGTCGCCAGATCGACCTGAGCTTCCTGTCCGGGCCTCGCTCGCGCTGGAAGGAGTTCAAGAGCGTGGTGCATATCGCGCACGAGTTCATCAAGGGATTCCGCACGCTGCACTTCGTGGGCCCGTGTGTCACCTTCTTCGGCAGTGCGCGCTTCAAGGAGGACCACCCGTACTATACGGCCACGCGCGAGCTTGCCCGGCGCATCGGCGAGATCGGCTTCACCATCATGACCGGCGGCGGCCCCGGGCTGATGGAAGCGGCCAACCGCGGGGCCAGGGATGTCGGTGCCCGCAGCATCGGCTGCAACATCATACTGCCCCAGGAGCAGAAGCCGAATGACTACCTCGACGTGAGTCTGGACTTCGACCGCTTCTTCGTGCGCAAGGTGCTGCTGGTGAAGTACAGCGTCTGCTTCGTGGTGATGCCGGGTGGTGCCGGAACCGTGGACGAACTGTTCGAGGCCATCACGCTGATCCAGACGGGCAAGGTGAAGGACTTCCCGATCCTGCTCTACGGCAAGGAATACTGGGGGCCGCTGCTGCAGCAGATCGACCGCATGGTGGCCGAGGGGACCATCGGCGAAAAGGAACTCCGCTTCCTCTTCGTGGCCGACAGCGTGGAGGAAGCGACCGCGCTGTTGCAGAGCCGGTTGGTGCTCATGTGGCAGGAGGCCAGCCAAAGCAAGGACGAGCCGAAGTGGTGGTTCTTGGAAAAGGTCGCAGGAACGGCCAAGGCCTCCAGGAAGATGCGTTCGCCATCCGACGCACCTGGTGCCTAGCTTCGTCATAGACTGACCGTGGGCATGATAACCATCAGGGTATCGGCATGCATCATTTTCTTCCTGGCAACAACGTATGCCGCTCTTGGGCAGGCCGTGCTCTACAGCACGCGCCATGATCACCTCGGACTGGGGTGGCATGATGCCATCGCCTATGTCGAAGGAACGGACGAGGACTACGAATTCGTGATCGCGATGTGCAACGAGGGGTCGAGCACCTCGAACGGCCTATGCGTCAGCCTGGTCACCGAAGCGGGCGACTACGAATACACGATCTACTATGGCGACACGGCCATCCGGTACTTCCCTGAATACCGGGGAGGATCAAAACTGACCGATGGCCGGTTCGTTTCCGCGATCGAGGCGTATCCCGATGACTCATCCAGCAGGGCGATGATCTGGATGTTCGACGCATGGGGAGACACGGTCTGGACCCGTACCCCGTACATGACCCCAGGCGTGAATTCCCTTGGTGAGCGCGCCTTCCAGTCCAGCAACGGGGACCTGATGCTGACCGGGCAGGTGAGCTATCCGGGGCAATCATCCCAGGTCTTTCTCATCTGCTATGACTCTTCCGGTGATGAGATCTGGAGGGAGGAATTCACCGGCGGAGGTCCAGGGAGCAAGCGCGTCACCTCGGCGGAAGCGTTATCGGACGGCGGCGCGATCATCGGTGCGTGCCGCGTGAACTGGGACTATTCGGATGTTGATGGCTGGCTGATACGCACCAGCTCCGAAGGGCATGTGGTCTGGGATTCCATTGTGGATACGCCCTATGACGATGGCGGACGTGGGGTGATCACGTATTCCGAGGACAAGTTCGCCATAGCGGGTATGCCCTTGGTGCAGACCGGTTCCTATCCGCCTGAAGATTGCTGCCGAAGGCCCTACGTGGCGATGCTCGACACCTCCGGCACCGTACTCTGGGAAAGGACATTCCTTCTTACCGGCACAGGTATGGACCTGATGGCCGGGCTGCGTGATCCGGCTGATGGCGGGCTCCTCTTCACCGGCACCACCTACCACCAGCAGTACATGAACGCTTTCCTCTTCAAGGTAAGTGCGGAAGGGGACAGCCTCTGGTATCACGAATACTTCCTGCCGGACTCCTCCTGCGTGAATCATGGATACATACCATTCTCCATGGAGATAGAGCCATCGGGACACATCGTCCTGGCCGGTCAGGCAGGATTCTGCGGAGAGGATCAATGGATGATGCGGACGGACGGAGAAGGCACTCCGCCACCGACCATGTGGCTGTGGACAGATGTCCAGGAGCCGATGGTCACGCCCACGACCGGGATATCCGCCTATCCGAACCCTGTTGTGTCCGACGTCGTGCTCAAGCTCACCTCGGGCATACGGAGCGTGAGCATCGCTGACGCGAGGGGCCGCGTCGTGATCGATCACGCCCCATTGGGGAATACACAGGTGATCCGGTTGGACCTGAATTCACTGGTGACCGGGCCGTATATCGCCAGGCTGGTGGATGAGGCGGGCCAGCACCACAGCATCATCATCGTCAAGGAGTGACGCTTGGCCGCCTTGGTGGCGCTTCGTTCCATCGTTAAGGCCAGGTAAAGGAGTTGCCGGCCGACCTAACGGATCCATAACGTACGGTCAAAGCGGGGGTAAGGCCGCGCATGGACTTTTGCGACGCCAAACGCCAGCAAGATGTCCCGTTCGCTCAGCCTCTTCCTCGCACTCATCATCAGCCTGCTTGTCCAAGCCCAGCGGGGGACCATCATCGGTACCGTAACAGCCCTGGAGAACGGCAAGGCCGAGCCGCAGCCCTTCGCCAATGTGGTGATCAAGGGCACGACCACCGGCGCGAGCACCGACCTGGACGGCAAGTACTTCTTCAAGGTGGAGCCCGGCACGTACACCGTTGTCACCACGATGGTCGGTTACCCGTCGGTGGAGAAGGCTGTAAGCGTTGTGGCGGACCAAACGGTGACGGTGGACCTGCAACTGGACGGGGCCGCCATGGAAATGAAGGCCGTGGAAGTGGTGAAGGAGAAGCGCACCGATACCGAAGCGGCCGTGCTGATGGACACGCGCAAGAGCGAGCAGGTGGTGAACGGCCTGGGCCGGCAGCAGATCGCCAAGAGCCAGGACCGCACGGCCAGCGACGTAGTGAAGCGCATTCCCGGTGTCACGATCATCGGCGACCGTTTCATCATGGTGCGCGGGCTGGCCGACCGCTACAACACGGTGCTGCTGAACGACGTGGCCGCGCCGAGCATGGAGGCCGACAAACGCGCCTTCAGCTTCGATCTGATACCGAGCGCCGCCCTGGACCGCATCCTCATCTACAAGAGCGGCGCGCCAGAGCTGCCCGGCGACTTCGCGGGCGGAACGATCAAGATCGGCACCATGAGCGTGCCGGAGAAGAACGAGACGCGCTTCACGGTCTCCACCTCCTTCCGCCCGGGGACCACCTTCCAGGACTTCCGCCAGGACAAGTCGAGCGGCACGGACGCGTTCGGTTTCGATGATGGCTCACGTCTGATGCCTTCGGATTTCCCCACCACGCTGATCGGCGCGAACCACACGACCGCTCAGAACGCGGGCCGCTCCCTCAGCAACAACTGGGCGAGCAGCCTGGGCACCGCGATGCCGGATGGCCGCATCGGCCTTTACATCGCTCGCCGCTTCGGCAAGAAGGATGGCCGGAACACCTATGGCAATCTCACCTCCATAGACTACAGCAACACGCGGCTCCGCTACACCGCGAAGAACTACAACTACAACGCCTATGATCCGGAACTCGGCCGCAGCGACACCATCTACAACTACAACGATGAAGAGAACATCCAGAGCGCGCGCGTAACGCTCATGCACAACTGGACGGCCATGCTGGGCAAGCACGGCCGCATCGACTTCCGGAACCTGCTCAACCAGATGGGGGATAACCAGACCACCTTTCGCACGGGCCGAGACCTCGAAGGCGGCAACGAACTGCGCAACTACGCCTTCCGCTACCGCCAGCGCACCATCTACAGCGGACAGCTGCACGGCTCGCACGACATCGGGGAGAAGAGCAAACTGGAATGGACGCTCGGCTATGGCAAGGCCATCAGCAAGGAGCCTGACTTCCGCCGCATCAGCACGCGGCGCGACCTGGGCACGGGTGACGCGAACGCACCGTTCACCGCGTACATACCCTTGAGCGCGGATCCCTTCAACGCGGGCCGTTCGTTCAGCGAGCTGCACGAGGATGTGTACACCGCTCGCGCGGACTACGAGCGCACGCTCAAGGAAAGCGACGACCACTGGGCGGTGAAGCTGCGTGGCGGGCTGTACAGCGAATACAAGCAGCGTGACTTCAGCATGCGCTGGCTCTCCTACACCAAGGGCATCAACTTCAACAACGATCTCGCCGGCCTGCCCATGGAGACCATCTTCAGCGCGCAGAACATCAATGGTCAGACCGGCTTCGAACTGGACGAGGGCACGAACGCCAGCGACAAGTACGATGCGAACAACACGTTGATGGCCGGCTACCTGGGCGGCACCGCGGTGTACGCCCGTCGTTGGACCATCAGCGGTGGCGCCCGCATGGAATACAACCGCCAGGTGCTGAACAGCGCGCGTTACAGCGGTCGCACAGTGAGCGTGGACAACACGGTGGTCGCGGTGCTCCCTTCGGCGAACGTGAGCCTCGCCATCGGCGAGAAACAGCAGGTGCGACTGGCGTACAGCAACACGCTGAACCGCCCGGAATTCCGCGAACTGGCGCCCTTCTCCTACTACGACTTCACCTACAACAACGTGCTCGCCGGCAACGATTCGCTGAAGACCGCATACATCCACAATGTGGAAGCCCGTTGGGAACTTTATCCGGCGCTGAACGAGATCATCAGCTTCGGCGTGTTCTACAAGCGCTTCGAGAACCCCATCGAGACCTACTTCGTGCCGGGCGGTGGGGGCGGCGGCACGCGCAACTTCACCTTCGGCAACGCCGTGGGCGCCACAAGTCTCGGTGCGGAGATGGAAGTGCGCCGCTCGTTGAAGGGTTGGTTCGAGAGCGGACCGCTGAGCAGGCTGGGCGTCCAGTTCAACGCGACGTACATCAGCACCAGCGTGGACCTCGGCAAGAAGGCCGTTGGCCAGAGCGGCGAGCGTCCCTTGATGGGCCAGAGCCCGTACGTGGTGAACGCCGGCCTCTACTACACGGATACGGACCACAAGCTCCAGTGCAACGTGCTGTACAACGTGATCGGACCGCGGCTCTTCGCCGTTGGCACGTTCGGCACGCCCGACATCTACGAGATGCCGCGCAACGTGGTGGACGTCACGCTCACGAAAGGCCTGGGCGAACGCTTCGAACTGAAACTGAGCGCGCAGGATGTGCTGAACCAGCGTACGCGCTTGATCCAGGACAGCAATGAGGACGGCTCATTGACCGGCGTGGACGAAGAGGTGATGAGCTTCCGACGCGGCGGCTATTTCAGCGCGGGATTGAGCTACCGGTTCTGAGCGCACGGGGCCGCAACGAAAACTTAACGCGGGGGAACGATCCGATAAGACCGCGCTCATCGTGCGGTCACACAGGATGGGTCGCTTTGCGGCACCAAAACACAGTGAGAAAAATGGAAGCGAAATTGAACACCCGCCTGTTGAGCGCACTGCTGAGCGCCGCAGTGCTCGTGACGGCCTGCAAGAAGGAGGATGATGATGAACCGACGGACACCGGCACGGACCCGCGCGAGTTCACGGTGACGACGAGCGGTGATGTGAGCACGGTGGAAGGCAACAGCGATGTGCCCTACACCTTCACGAGCGACAAGACCTGGGTGCTGAAAGGTTTTGTGTACGTGGAGAGCGGTGCGACGTTGACGATCCAGCCCGGCACGGTGGTGCGCGGCGACAAGGACACGAAAGGCACGCTGATCATCAAGCGCGGTGCGATGATCATGGCGGAGGGCACGGCCAGCGAGCCCATCGTCTTCACCAGCAACCAGCCGATCGGCTCGCGCGCGGCGGGTGATTGGGGCGGATTGATCATCTGCGGCAAGGCCAGGAACAACCAGCCCGGCGGTGAGGCCACCGTGGAAGGTGGCGTGGAGGCCACCTATGGCGGCACGAGCGACACGGACAACAGCGGCATTCTCCGCTATGCGCGGATCGAGTACCCTGGCATTCCCTTCCAGCCCAACCAGGAGATCAATGGCCTGACGCTCGCTTCCGTGGGCCGCGGCACCACGATCGATCACGTCCAGGTGAGCTTCAGCGGTGATGACAGCTATGAGTGGTTCGGCGGCAACGTCGATGTGAAATACCTCGTGGCCTACAAGGGTCTTGACGACGACTTCGACATGGACAACGGCTACAGCGGTCGCTTCCAGTTCGGTGTGGCCCAGCGCGAGCCCAACACGGCCGACCAGAGCGGCAGCAACGGGCTGGAGCATGACAACGATGCGAACGGTACGACCGCCGAGCCCTTCACGACGCCGGTGATCAGCAACGTCAGCATCTTCGGTCCGAAAGCAGACGCGGGCACGAGCATCAACTCGAACTTCAAGCGCTCGAACCACCTGCGCCGCAATACGCACAGCCGCGTGTTCAACAGCCTCTTCGCCGGCTTTCCCGTGGGCTGCCTGATCGATGGGAGCGCTTGCGAGGCCAACTGCGATGCCAACGAGCTCAAGGTGAAGAACTGCGTCTACGGCGGTATGGAAACGTTGACGGCCGTGGCCAGCGGAAGCACCTGGGACATCGCCACCTGGTTCAACAACGGCGGCAACACAAGCTTCACCACCAATGCGGAACTGGGTGTTACGAACGGCTTCGACCAGACCGCGCCTGATTTCACATTGACGGGCGCATCCCCCTTGAACAGCGGCGCTGATTTCAGCGATGGCGACCTCGGTGCCAGCTTCTTCCAAAGCGTGAACTACCGCGGCGCCTTCGGAACGGATAATTGGACCAGCGGCTGGTGCAACTGGGACCCGCAGAACACGGTCTACTGAGCGTTTGGCGACCCCGGAACCCGGATCCGTTCCGGTGTATCCGGGCCCGGCCGCAAGGCTGGACTCAGTAAGCGCGGAAGGCTCCTT
>JAGODO010000099.1 GCA_017998165.1 Flavobacteriales bacterium
CTCGGCCCGCCAGACCAGTTCGGGCAGCGAATAGGTGCGCCGGAACAGACCGTTGTTGCGCTGGGACACGGAGCAGAAGGCTACCGAGTGGTCGGCATTGATCATGTCGATGCGGATGATGATGTTGCGGCGGGCGCATTCCGATGCGTTCGCGCTCAAGTGGCCGTGTGAGGCTTCCATGGCGAGGTCGCGGAGGGGGGCTGTTTTCATGTGCGTTGTTATTGGTCCGAACGGTGTGATCGGGTGAGGGCCTCCACGACCGCCGGTCGGGGAGGCCCTTTACCTGCTGGACCGGGGTTGAACATCCGGTCCCGTTGCACCGGTGTTGGGGCCGGGCTTGTTCAGAGCTCCGAAATGAGTTTCTGAACCTCGGCTTCAGTCTTGTTGAGTTTGGTCTGCAAGCGTCCGGTGAGTTCGCTTTCCTTGCCTTCGTCGAAGTGCAGGTCGGCATCGTTCAATTGGACGTACTTGTTCTTGAGCTTGGTCTTCTTGTCGCCCCATGAGTTGGGAGCGATCTTGAATTCGGTGCTTGGTGCGACGGGGGTCTTTACGGTTTCCATGGTTCTTGTTGGATGGGTTCGATGAGGACAGGCTGAAGGTGCGGTCCGCTTTGCTGGCCGGTCCCTTGGAGCGATCAGAGGTCCCTGCTCGTGGAGCGGGGTGAGGACGATCGGTTGGTCCCGGGCCCGGGGCAACGCATCGAACGCTGATCACTGCCGGTTACCGGGAAACATCGTTCCCGCGATCGCCTGCCGTGTTGATCGGTAAGTCTGAGATCGCAGATGACCAGGAAGGATCGGGTCCGTACTCGCCTTCAGGTGAAGACCACCTACAGTCTTCGGAAGCTTGGAAGCGGTGCCAAGCGTGGGACAAAAGTAGGTCCACCCCGAGGGCTCGACGCGGAATTGCGCAACTATAGTTTTGAGATGGGTCAGGAGGCGAGGAAGGCCGCGCTCGCATATGGCCAGGAACACATGACCTGATCCGGGCCGCTCACCCCTTCTCTCCCTCAGGGTCTCCACAACCAAGCTGTGCGTTCGAGCGGATCCGGGACCCTGAGGCATCCATGATGCTCATGGTCCTTGAGCGGACCCCGAGTGAGGGTTAGGGGCCGTATTCTACTGGACGACCACTTTGCACACGCCAAGGAGCGCGCCCTTGTTGTCCCGTGCGATGAGCTGAAAGACTCCTTGTGGGAGATCCGCGGTTGGAAGGAACAACCGCGTCATGGCCTGCCCGCGCAAGTTGGCGACCACGCAAGCTCCCCGGCTATCGTAGAGGTTCAGCGTGAATGGGATGGGAGCCGACACGGCGACCGGTGCTCCCGGATGCGAGGGGTTGTTCGCCACGGTGAGTTCATGCGCAGAGGCAGGCTCTTCCGTGCCGGTGATCAACGAGCAGGCGTCGAACATGCTCCAGCTCGGATGGTCAAGCACCTCGGTCACGAGCGTCACCGTGTCCACTTCATGTTCCTCGGGCTGCACGCTCATATCCGCTATGCTGAGGTAGTCTTCAGGCACCACGAGGTGGTTGATCGCTGCTTCGGCCAGCGCACAGCCGGAGGCCGGGTCAAAGCCGAACGCGTAAATGCCGGGCCGCTTGGTGGTGAAACCGAATTGCTGGTCCGTGGAGATCAGGGAACCTGCTTCGGAAAGGATGCTACCGTTCCAGTACAGCGCATGAGGCTCAAAGGTCCGATCGAAGCCATCATTGGAGGTGGTGAGCGATCGGACAGCATCCAGGACTTCCCCGTTGTCGTCGAGGTGGACGTAGTTCCGGTCCAGGCGCACGATCACATCCTCAGGGTCACCGGCTGCGAACTCGATGTGGCCGAAGGGTTCGTAGAGGTGCGCTTGGAACATTGTTCCGGTGGGGTCGATGCGCAACAGATACCCGTACCCATGGTCAGGCACATTGAGCTGCGCACCAACGAGAAGGTCCCCATTAGAGGCCAGGCGCGCACCGCTCCCTTCCAGGTTCTGGATCGAGTTCAGGTACGCGAAAGACTTGACCCAGACCAGATCGCCATTCGACGCCAGACGAAGTACGCGGGTCTCGTGAACACTGGCGCTGCCGCCCATGACCACGTAGCAGCCGCCCTGGCCATCGGGCGCCAGGTACACGGGTCTGGCCGAAGGGGAGAGGTAGAAAGCAGGGGAGTAGAGATGCCTCGACCAGACCAGATGACCGCCATCATCCACTTTGACCGCGACCAACCAGCTGCCGTCGTTGTCGTGCACAGCGGCATAGAGCGAACCTTCATCATCCATGGTCACCGAAGAGGTGAACTCACCGGTAAGGTCCGGCAAGGGTTGCCCGATGTAAGTGGTCTTCACCCGCCGGTACCAGTCCAGCGAGCCATCGGCGCCGAAGCTGCTGAAGCCGAACGTGTAGCTGACCGTGTCTTGCGCGCTGAACGAGCAACTGCACTCCCAGTCCTCCAGACCGGCATGCAGGATATGCCCGTCCGGTCGCTCGAACAGGTTGGAGACCGGACTATCCAACCACGGCAACAGTGCGATGCCCGGATAAACGTGGTCCCAAACCGCAACCCCTCCATCATCCACACGCGTCAACCGCAAGGCCGTTCCGTTCTTGATGGACAGGACCTCATCCCCATTGCTCATCGGTACCGCACCGTAGATCAGCTCGCTCGGCGGTGCGTCCGTCAGCGTATCGAACACCAGCTGATGATAGGATTGCCCGCGCGATGGGTCGACGAAGGCAAGACACAACCAAAAGCTCAGGACGGTGTAGACGGTCTTCATGCGCTAGGCGTTCAGTGAACAATGTAGCCCGAAACCGCATTGAACCGTTTGCCGATCCGCGTTCGCGTGTTCCCAGCGTGTGAAACAAGGGTTGTCGCAGCACCGTGACATTGCTTGCAGCGCTTCGCGCGCACGAGCGCAGACGCTCGCGCGAGAGCCAGGAGCGTCCACGCTCGTGCGCTTGGCAAGTCAGATCAGAGGCTCGATCGTGGACTCTCGCGCCAAAGAGGGCCTGAGAAAAGAAGGCTACATTGGTGGCACAGCACTTGAGTAAAGCGCACACCACCACACCTATCCCAGATGTCAGAAGACAAGGAGATACTCGCCATACTTCACCACGATCGCTTGAAGGACCTTTTACCGGTTCACCCCCGCGTGACCATTGAGCACTTGTGTATCGGAAGCTACCATAGAAGCTATTCCGAAATAACAAATGGGAATACCACCTCTTCCAGCAGACGGTTATATGACTTCGGCTTTGCGGTGGCCAATGGGTCTGATGTTCCGATGAGGGTACAGATGGTCCTCTCAAAAGTGGACGATGAAGGGTATGCCATCGACAGCGAGCATATATGGGGGGATGTTTCCCCCGGAGAGAAAAGACGCCTCTGGGCGGGCCTACGGATCTACTACCGGAACGATCTCCGGTCGTACGTGATCAAAGAGATCGGTATCGCGGTCACCCCATTGGAAGGGCCCGCGCCCTACGTGGCCTCCACCACACCGAACCGGAACGTAGCCGACCTGTTCTCAGGGCAATTGGGTGCCATGCGGACCAGCATCATTGCGGATTTTTTTAGCATGTCCACGAAGAGCAAGATACAGGCCGGTGCTGCGGTTGGAAAGAGCATCAGCACCTACCTGCCCTACTTGAAATGGGCCGCGATCGCGATGGTCGTCTTTATGCTGTTGCGTATCGGACTCTTCGTTGTGGCCTACCTTATGTGATCGTGAGCCTCTTTGTCGCAAGTGTTCCTCGCGCACTTGCCTGCCGGAGGCAGGGCCGCGCAAGCGAGAGGTGTCACTTGTACATTATCCGTTTCTCCAGACCTTCCTGCAACCTGCGCGCTGATCTCTCAGAAAAGGTGCGCCTTCCCGGAAGCCGGGGTCTGCCGAAAGGCAGATGGGCCCCGGCTGTCCGGGAACTCACCCGTCCATCATCGGGTGAGTTCCCGGATGCGGTGGTTCCCGATCCTGCGGATCGCCACCGCTCAGGGAAGACGCGCCTGTTGGGAGCATGCCCAAACTCTGGCGCGGGTGTCAGGCGAGCGTGGGGCTTGTGAGCGAAAGAGGCCGTCACCCGTGCCCTTCACAGGACCCGGGAGCTGTTTTTGGCCGAAGCGGCCCCAAAGCGGAGATCTAGCGCGGAGTGGAGGGAGATACCTTCGCTTCAGGCAGCGCCACCGTGCCGTCGGCCGTCCTTGTACCAACCTCCAGCCCATGCGCACAACCCTGCTCGCCCTCTTGCTCGCCACTGCTGCCACCGCCGGTGCACAGACCTACTTCTACATCGACGCCATACAGGTGCAACCGGCGCAGCCCACGCCGGCGGACGACGTGAGCTTGAACCTCCTGGGCGGTCTTTCCAGCACGGGCGCCTACGTCGTCAGTTCAAGCGCGCAGGTGGTCGGCAATGAGGTGGTCATCTCCATCGTGGCGGCAGACCCCGGGGGCTTCACGGTGATCGTACCGCACACCGAGGTGGTGGCGGTGGGGCAACTGGCCGCAGGCACGTACACCATCAGCTTCGTACCGGTGAATGTCGGTGACTTCGCACCGGAGCCGGAGCACACCTTCACCGTGACCGGTGCAGGGCCATCGTGCGACAGCGTGTTCATCAACAGCGTGGAATGGCATCCGTTCATGGATGACGCGCTCCTGGTACACAGCTACCACTACTTGTTGGACACGCTGTTCGATCCCTACCTCGTGCTCCTCGGCACGGGCGGGGATACCCTGGCGCAGGAAGCGGCGCCCTTGCCCTTCTTGGACCGGCATGTGGACTACTGGCACACGCTGCAACTGGAGGAAGGTGTGGACCTGTCGGACAACATCGCCGAAGGCACCATGCAATTCCATTGCAGCGGCTTCGACGGTGCGGCCTGCACCTTCGACGGCCCGTTCGCCTTGTGCCCGATAGGGGGCTGTATTCCCCTGTTGACCACGCTGCAGAACCTCGGCGGCGGCATCACAACAGGCGATTTCGCCTGGAACATCTACAACGGCGAATTCGAGCTCATGGCGCTGGGGACCTTCACCCTGAGCGATGAACAGCAGGCCGATACCGGGTACGCCTGCCTGCCACCGGGCAATTATACCTTGGACGTGGCACCGCTGGGTCCGCCCACCGGGGGGCAGCCGTTCTCAGGCGTGTCCATCGGCGGTGGCATTGATGGTCCGTCCGCGCCGGTCAGCTGGTCGTTGCCGGTGCCCTTGACGTTCACGTTCTACGGCCCATGCTTCACCGATCCCCTGGGCTTGGCCACGCCCGAGGCCTCGGTGTTGCGCGCCTGGCCCAATCCGGCAACGGACCATGTCCGCGTGGAATGCCCGGCCGGTGCCAAGTATGAATTGCGCGATGCGATGGGGCGTTCGGCGCGAGCCGGTCGCGTGGATGTTCAGGGCCTCATCCACCTGGATGGCCTGTGCGGCGGCACGTATGACCTGCTCATCCGCGAGGGTGCCAGGCCCCTCGGTCGGCAGCGGTTGGTCAAGTTCTGATCCATGTCCTGCCCGAGTACCGGCATGGCAGCTCGCGCGAGAACGCGGAAGGGAGCTGCGCAGCACCACCTTTGCACCACGCCATCACGATCCGCCATCGGCGAACCACGCATGTCCAACTTCGAACGCATGATGCAACTGGCCGAGGAGGTCTTCGCCGTACACGACGACCCGGCGCAATTGCAGGTGGACGAAGAAGTGCTCTCGCGCTTACAGCGGCTCCATCCCGCCTCGCGGGGCGAGACCGTCGATGGCGACGGCCCGGTGGCCTGGGTACTGCTGATCCCCACGACCGCGAGCTTGATGGAAGAGTTCCTTCAAGGTGCGCTCACCGAGCAGGAACTGTACGAGCGCACGCCGGAAGGGGCGGTGTATGAGGCGGTCTACCTGTGCAGCGCCATGGTGCTGTCCGAATATCGGCGCAAGGGGCTTGCGCGGCGGATGATGTTGGAGGCCATCACCGCCATCCGTCGGGATCACCCCATCCATACGCTGTTCTGCTGGCCGTTCACGGAGGACGGCGATGCGCTCGCGCTGGCGGTGTCTACTGGTGCAGACCTTCCCTTGCGGGCGCGGGCGCGGTAGCGTTCAGCGCTTCTCCTGCAGGATCCCCGCACAACGTTGCGTGCTCAAGCGGATCCCGCATGTGTCAACAGGTGTTGCGTGCTCGGCAGGTCGGGTCGTACACGCGATGAAGCTCGTCCTGAATGAGCTGAACCTCATGGTGCGCTCGTCAGGATCTTTTGATCCCGACGCTCCGGGACACTCGAGCGCCGGACAGGGAGAAAGACTACCGCACCACCGCCCACCGGACGATGCGTGTCCCCTCGCGATCATCGCGGACGCGGATGGTGTAGGCCCCATCCGGCAAAGTGGCCGGATCAAGGCGGAGCCCCACCGAGGCAGCGCGGGCGCGCAGGACGCAGCGGCCCAGTGCATCCATCACCTCAACACGGTCGCCGGGCAGTACACCCTGCAGCACTACAGTGCCACTGGACGGATTCGGAACCACGAGCAGCGGTTGTGCCAGACCGGTCGCAGCGGCCGCCGTGCCCAGAGGGATCGGGGCGTAAGTCGTATCGATCAGCAGACCGGCGTAGGCGATGTTGTCATGCGGCAAGTTGTACAAGGTGCCCTCCACGATCACCGGTTCATTCATCAGCCCGCAGATGAAGATGCTGTCACTGGTGTGCGGCCCGAATCGGATGGACATGTGGCCGACCAGATCCGTGGTATCCACGGACAGGGCCCTGTACCAACCGAGCTGGCCGGTGGTGTTCCACTTGGCGATGACGCCGGCGGATTCGTAGCCACCGCCATCCACCAGGGAGATCAATGTGTCCGTACCCTGGATGAGCGTATCGACGAAGTTGATGGTCACCAGCGTTTCGCCGGCCTCGTTCTCCATGATCTGGCCGGTGGATCCCCGCGTGGAGAAGGTGGTGTCGTTCAGCGTGATCAGGTCCCCATTGGTATCGATGGTGGCCAGGAACCATCGGCCCAAGCCACCGGGCAATGGTTCGCCTTCGTAGTCGACATCGCCGTTGAAGACGCCGGTCATGTGCAGGAGGCCGTCGTTGCCCAGGTGGATGTCGTTCACCATGTCGTTGCCGTCACCGCCGATGTGCTTGGTGAACTGCAGCGTTCCCGACGGGTTGAATCGGGAAAGCAGGATATCGCCGGCGCCGTGGGTGGTGTACGTGGTGCCAGCCCACCAATGGGTCTGGGTGAACGCCGAGGCGACATAGATGTCCCCTGCCGGTGCGATGACCAGTTGGGATGTGGCGTGGAAATCAGCGAATGCGAGATCCATCAACCCGCTACCATCCGCGGAAAGCCGGTAGTAGCGCGCGGAATCCCCCGCGGTAGTGATGTGGATATCGCCTGCGTCGTCGATGTGCATGCCGATCGGACTCCCATCGGTATGGAAGAGCCACTGGAGCGCGCCCGCCGTATCCAGCCGCATGATGTAGCCGTTGCTGCAGCACTCGTAAGGGATGGCATAGGCACCCCCGTTGTAGTTGATGGAGCTTCCGCTGCTGTAGTTCACCATGTTGCCCGCAACGGTCAATCCGCCATCGCGCTCCTGCACATCCACCACGTACTCGGAGCTGAAGGCGCCGATAAGCCGGATCCACACGGCATTGCCCGTGGCGTCCGTCTTGGCGATGAACCCGTCCTGGTACCCATAGCCCGAAAGGGGAAGCCCATCGAAGGGGTCGCCCAGGTCACGGATACGGCCGCCCAGGTAGAGTTCACCATCGCCACCGCGCGCCATGGACGTGGCCCACGAAAAGGTGTTCTCATAGGGATGGAGCCACGCCACGGATTGCGCGGATATGCCGCTCGTTGCCAATGCGAGGGAATACGCGAAGAGTTTTCGAAGCATGGTGGTAGCGCTGTGGCACTAAGACGGGATCGTCCGGCGGGCGTTGCTTGCGGGGATGCACGGTCGCGGACATCATCGCGCCAGCACCATTCCCCCGATCTTGGCGCACGGTCAGCCACAATGCTCCATTCCGAATACCCGCGGAAACCAACGCCTCCGCCCAAGCAACGGAAGCCTTCTTCCTGGCCGCTATGGGCTGGGGGCGTCGGCGGCACCCTGCTGTTGTTGGTGAAGCTCGCGAGCCTCGGCATGAAGGCGGAGCACCTCTACGGGGAGCATGACGACGGTTCCGTATCGCGCAGCATCCGTGTGGTGCTCGGCCGCGATGCCGTGCTGGATACCGTGACTTCCGTAGAGGTGACGTACGCGCTCCAGCGCTTCACGTTCCCTCCTCCGCGCGCGACGGATACGTTGTGGTTCGAGGCGCGTGTGCATCCGCTCAGCTCATTCCCGTTGGTGGTGGCGTACCTCGGGCGGTCCGGTCGGGAGCGCCGGTTCATCACCATCCGGCTGCGCGGTGAGGACTGCCTGGGCGCGGTGAATTGCGTGCTCTACGCGGATACGGCGCTGGTGGAGTGCTGGTGAGGGCGCCGAGAGAAGGGACTGCGGCGCATCCTCGATCGCACCTTGCACACGACGGACGCTAGTAGTATCCCGCCCTGGGCGTCATCCGGTCGATCTCGAACTGGCGCAACACCTCCTGGTAGTCGAAGCCCGAGGAATGCGAAGTCAGGATGAATGATCAGTTGCGGAATTCAGGGGTCGTGTGCTTAGACGCGGTTACAGGCCTAGTCCCTGGCGCATCCAAGCCACACGGTGGGCATGGCGCTGCTGGTACCGTTCGCCTCCACGGCCCCCCCAGATCGCAGCGAACAGGGCCACGGCTCGCGCTGGCTCATAGCTGGGCCCGCTCCGATCGAGCGCGGCCCACAGGGCGGGAACATGGCCGTCTGTGGAGTACAAAGCGACCCCGGCCGGATTGAATCGTGCATCAACGAGAGCCATCGCCACCCGCTCGTCCAAGACCAGCAAGCTTGGCCGACGGTTGTACAGCGTGTTTATGAAGCCAGCGAGCCTTTGGTTCAAGAGACCGCGGATCGAACGGGGTTTGAGACGCAACTGCGCCACCGATGCATAGCGGCTTGCTGATCTCGCTCCAAGTCGCCCAGCATCCTTCACGCGTTGCCAATCCGCAGCGACGGCGGCACCATCAACAACACCTGTACTCCCGGGCCGTTCGAATGCGCTATTACCAAATCGACGCACCAATGCGGTAGCGAGTCGACGACCGGTCGCGTCCGAAGCTCCTCGTTGGTCTACCAAATAACCGATGCCGATGGTAACGAGTCCATGGTTGTCGCAATAGAAATACGGATACGATCCTTCGCGTTCAATGATGTGGTCAAGCAACTCTGTCATTCGGTCGTTGTTCAAACGCAGGTCAGCCATGGGGTGGGGGGATGATGTGGCAAGTCTAGGCGCCGGTCCTGGAAGGCGAAATACCCAGTTCGGGGTAAATTGAAGCCTTCGATCGTCGCAGGTGCTCCTCGCGCTCTCGGCTCCGATGCGACTGCGGGGTCATCCGAGATGGCGATTTGTCACTTGGAACTTGTTTTTCTTTCCGCTTGGTCAAAGGGGTGGTTGCTCGAAGGTTCTAAGCCGCCGTGTCGCGCCTTTTATGGCTCCATGCTATACCCGGTACACACCTTTATTGGGAACGTTTTATTCATTCGTATCCCGCCCTTGGCGTCATCCGGTCGATCTCGATCTGGCGCAATACCTCCTGGTAGTCGAAGTGCTCGCGGATGGGATTGAAGGGGCAGCGGACCGCTTTCAGTTCCCGGGAGAGATCGGGCAGGTCCGACACGAACTTGCTGACCAGTTCGCTGTACCAGGCGTAGAAGACGAAAGCGTCCGAAGAGAATTTCGTGTCCATCGTCTTGTTGCCATGGTGGTTGCGGCGCAGCGGTCGTGCGCGTTCGGAGCAGTACATGTTGCAGATCATGATGGCATGGAACTCGTCCACGCGGTCGAAGTCATCCTTCATGGGGGTGCGGTCCCGTTCGCCGTGCCCGTGGCGCACGGCATGCACCAGTTCATGGAAGAGCACCTCGTCGGGCCGCGCTCCGGGTTCATCAGGTGAGTATTTCTTGTTCATCAGCCGGTCGCCGGGCGTCCAGGTGCCGGGTGTGTAGAACACGGTGGACGGTGAGCCCATGCCCGTTCCCATGTCAAGGATGTCCGTGCTGCCACAGACCGCGGCATCGGCGAACAATTCGATGGAGTCGAGGCAGCTGTCCGGCCGGGCGAAGGCATTCACCTCACGCGGCTTCTTCAGCGGCCGGATGGTGATGGGTTTCGCGATCGCCCGGATCAACGCGGCCCCGGTTCGCGATCTGCTTATGGTCCCCAAGTGCCCGACCACACGCTGTTCGTAGTGCGCCACCCAATCCGCTACCTTGGGATAGTACTTGCCATAGGCCCCGGTGGTTCCGCGTGCGGTGATGGTGATGTTCCCGGTTTTGATCGGCATGTCTGTACGATGTGTGCCGCGAGGTCCACGGCGTTGGGTCCGACGATGCCCAAATGAAGCTTCGACCGGGCGGGATGATCGGCGGGATCGAGCAGGCGGCGTCTTCGGGCCAGCACGTGGCGGTGGGGCACCGGTGAGAGGCGTTCGATGCCCAGGGCGTACACCGGCTCACTCGAGCAGAGCCGCCGCGAGCGCCACCGTGAGCGCATTGCTCACCAGGTTCACCACATCGTTGGTCATCCAGCGCAGACCGGAGACCTGTCTCGTACCCGTGTCACCCACGCCGGCGCCATCGTCGAACTTGGGTTGGAACAACGCGCCGAGCAGACTGTCCAGCAGCATGCCGCCCATGGCGAAGGCGGAATACCACAGGGAAGCCCCAACGAAGAGCACCCCGCTGATGATGGTGACATGCCATCCCGGTTGCGGGGTATGGCCGGCGGTGATCACGCAGATGAACAGGCCCATGCCCATCGCACCCGCGAAGCCGCCGAGCGAACCGGCAAGGCTGATACCGCCGGAAAGCCCCGGGGGCACCTTGCGCAACGTGGCGATGTTGATCGTGGGCCATCGCGCGTACATGCCGATCTCGCTCGCCCAGGTATCACATGTGGCGGTGCAGATGCTGATGGTCATCCATACATCCGCATGGAAGTCATCGGCCACAGCCAGCAGGGCGTAGATGCCCCCGTTGCAGAAGACCTGCATCGCATCACGCGGCCGGCCATGCTTCGCATCGGTGCGGCCGTTCTTGAGCCCCGGACCGTGCGCCGGGTTCAAGCGGCCCAGCAGCACGCCGCTGATGAGGAAGAGGAAGAGCGGGGCGAGCCAGACCCAACACTGCGAGGCGACCACGGCGAGCGCGATAAGCGCTGCCATGATGCCGCCTCCGCGGGTGAGCACACGTATGCGCACGGCGAGCCAGGCGAAGGGCACCGCCAGGGCGCAAACGAGCAAGGAGTTGATGAGGCCGGTTCCCAAGTGTGGTCGATCGGTGCGCCAATTTGCGCAATAGCGGCACTATTGGCCGTATCGGACGATCAGGTGGTCATGACCGCCCGGCTCTCCGGTCGCTGTATCGTATGTGAACTCGTCCACACGCTTCAGGCGCCCTCTGCGATCCAGTTCATAGGTCCACACCGTACAATAGTTGTCTATCACCATAAGCGTCGGGAAGTGATGGCCCTTGATCACTTCGGCCCGTTGGCGGCTGGAACTGGAGGTGCGCAGTAGACCCTGGCCGTTGAGCATGTAGTGCTTGCTGGTGATCGATCCGGCCCTGCTGTGGAAACTGCTGTCCAGGTAGGTGTTACCGTCCGACCAGTCCCAGCGTCTCACGGTCATCTCACCGGTGCTGTCCGCACGCGTATGGATGGTGACGTGGTTCTCTTTTCCATCATTGAGCCGGTATCGTTCGCGGACGATGTGTATACCTACGGAGTCGGTTTCGGTATGCGCTGTCCGTTCCCGGTAAGCGCGCTCGTATCGGGTGATCCATTCGCCATGGGCACGCATGAAGGTGTCCAGCGGCTCACCCTCATAGAGCACCACGAGCGCTGTATCGCTGGCGAACTTCAGCAGGACCTTGTCGTGGAAGGAGGGCTTCCTGTCTCCGGTGCTGCCCCAATGCAGGCGCAGATCGACCTCTGTGGCACC
>JAGODO010000375.1 GCA_017998165.1 Flavobacteriales bacterium
ACAACGGCGACGCCGTGATCACCGGCGGCATCGTTACCGGTGTGGACACCATCGGCGCGGATGCCTACTTCATCCAGGCCGGGACCGGTCCGTGGAGCGGCGTCTATGTGTACGACCAGGCACATGCTGTTGCCCTCGGCGACAGCGTGGAACTCACCGCGGTCGTGGACGAATTCAGCGGTGCGACCACCGAGCTGACCAACGTGAGCGCATTCTCCATCATCGGCAACTACCCGTTGCCCGCGCCCCAGTTGTTGGACACCCAGGGCGCTACCGAAGAGCAGTGGGAAGGCGTGCTCGCCATCATCGCCAATGCCGCCTGCACCACCCTGCCGGACGGCTTCGGGGAATGGGGCATCACCCAGCCCAGCGGCGCCTACCTCGTGGATGACCTCATGTACGCCTACACGCCGGAGGTCGGCACCAGCTACGACATCACCGGTTGCATCCACTATGCCAATGGTGCTTGGAAGATCGAACCCCGTTTCCCCGCCGACATCGTAGAGGCCACCTCCATCAGCGAGAACCTCTTCGACGATGCTACGCTCGGGCCGAACCCCGCGACCGACGTACTGCGTGTGCATACCGGACTGCCTGTCGGCACCCGCGTGCAATTCACGCTCACCGACGCACTTGGCCGCATCGTCAACAGCGGGCAGCTGAACGGCATCGGTACGCTCGATGTGCAGGAACTCACCACCGGCCTCTACCACCTCACCCTCCGCACCGGTAACGGTGCGAAGAGCTTCACGGTGGAAGTGCGCTGAGCGCAGAACTGAACGGTATGCGAAGGCCGCCGCATGGGCGGCCTTCGTGTTTCATGCCATCCCATAAGAACAGGCCTAAGCCTTTCCGTCGTCCATCGATGAGCGCGCTGTTGATACAGGCTGTGGAGGCCGCCGCCGTTCGGGCATCACTCACATTTGACGCGCCTGCAAGCTGATCAGCGTATCGAGCCTGAGCAGGATCCTGTCGATCACCTGCACATGCCGCCTGTCTAGCCGGTCGAATTCCCGTGCGAGTTCTTCCTCGAACCGGGTGCGCTGCAAGGCCATTTCCCGTTGGATCCGCTCGCGCAGTCCGACAAGCTCATCACGACGCAGCCGAAGGTGTTCCAGCTTGTGGCCCAGAAGGCGCCTCATGCTCTCCACTCCCGCCTCGAACGGGCTGTTGATCGCCGCACGCGCCAATGCCTCCGCCGAAACGGGGCCCATCACCTCCGGCCCTTCCTCATCCGTGGCCGGGGCATCGAGGAGCTTGATGGACCAGCCGTTCTCCACCATCCATTCCAACACGGCTCCAGCGCCGAACGCCCGGCTCTCCGCGCAGAACAGGATACCCGCCGGATCGATCGCCAGCTTCTTCTTCCAGTGCTTCACGAGCTTCGCAACTGCGCGCGGGTCGTTCGCGATCCGTTCCGAAGACAGTACCTCCCCGGTCGGGCCGATGAGCGCGAATTCGAGCTGCCTCCCATCCGCTCGCAACCCGGCCCAATGGGCCGACCCGGTGTTCTTGGCCTCGCGTCGCATCCGATCCGACATCAGGGGCCAAGACTATTCCGGCCGTGATAGCCCTGTGTACGGCACCGGTTAAGGTTGCAGGTAGTTTATGTGAATGCGGATACCGATCCGGTAACACTGACGGCAGTGATCCTAAGCGGACGAGCACATCGTTGTCCCGAGAAAAGCAGGATCACCGCCTGATGCCGATGAGCATCACCGCGTGCATCGTCGATCCCCATTTTCACCAACCCTTGCACAGGCAGGGGAGATGACCCGACCCTGCGTGTTAAGCAGGTTCATCGGAGCATATCATCCCATCAAGGAAATCATCTTGTATCCGTAATCCCCCACCGGGGATGTCATGGGACGTTTGCTGGGCCCAAAAAGGGCTGTTGCCGAACCAAACCCATACACCCTTCCTGACATGCGACGAATACAACGAACGGTCCTTGCGGCCACCCTGGTACTGGGCGGCGTGATGACCAAGGCCCAAGGCCTGCAAGGCATCATCGTAGAGGACTACTACACGATTACCGCCGCCGACAAGACCTACATCGACGGCCTCGGCGGCGATCCCATCAATGTGGGCACCAAGGTGTACCGCATCTATGTGGACATGGCCCCCAACTACAAGTTGAACACGGTGTTCGGAAGCCCCACGGGCGGATCGAACAACCCGCTCAACATCAGCACCACCACCTCCTTCTGGAACGACATCAACAACGGAACGGAAGTACCGGCGCAAACGCGCTTCCTGGATGAAGGTGCCGCCTTCGACACGTACATCACCATCGGCCGTACAGGCGCGAGCGGTGGTGCGGCCGGCTGCGGAAGCAACGCCGCTCAGGTCGGTACCCTGAAGACCGCCGACACGAACGGCAACCTCACGCTGTGCTCCGTGTATGAGAATTTCCCGAGCGGTGCCGGCACTCCGGATGGCAACATCCCCGCTACGTCCACCGCCCTTACCTACAACGTGGGCGGACTGGTGAACCTCGCGCCCCTGCAAACCACCGGGAACAACTTCACGGTGGTCGGTGATGCATGGGCCACCCTGCCCAACAGCGCGGGCGTGGATCCCACAGGAACCAACCGCGTCCTGATCGGACAGTTCACCACGGACGGTGTGCTATCCTTCCACCTCAACGTGCAATTGCAGCAGCCCACGGGCGGTGTGCTGGAGAGCTACGTATGGAACCAGGCGGGTGCGGGCGAAGTGGTTTCGCCTTTCCTCATCTACCCGCAGCCGGTTACCGGTTGCAGCAGCAGCCAGAGCGTGTACCTCAAGCCACTCGGCGTTGGCAATACGACCACGTCCTTGCTTACGGTCGGGGACGCCATCAGTGGCTACCAGATGGTCGGCATTCCGGATGGTCTCGGCGCTTATGACAATGGCAATGGCACCTTCACCCTGCTGATGAACCATGAACTGGGCAACAACGTGGGTGCGGTGCGCGCCCATGGTTCCATCGGTGCCTTCGTCAGCAAGTGGGTCCTGGACAAGAGCACCCTCTGCGTGCAGAGCGGCAGCGACCTGATCACCACGGTAAAGTTGTGGAACGGTGCCGCATTCGTGAACAGCCCTGGCGCCGCGTTCACCCGCTTCTGCGCGGGTGATCTGCCAGCCCCGTCCGCCTTCTACAACGCGGGCACTGGCAAAGGCACGCAAGAGCGCATCTACATGAATGGGGAGGAGAGCGGCAACGAAGGCCGTGCTTTCGGCCATATCGCCACCGGCCCGAA
>JAGODO010000376.1 GCA_017998165.1 Flavobacteriales bacterium
CGTTGAGCGCTTACAGGGCCTTGGAGCGTTTCAAGCGTTCGGACCAACGGTACGGCTTCGTGACGGACGAATTCGGTGAGGTGCAAGGGATCATCACGTTCACCGACATCCTGGAAGCGCTCGTGGGCGACGTCGGCGAGTTCCATGCGAAGGATTTCACCCTGCGCGAAAGGGAAGACGGCTCCTGGCTGGTGGACGGCCAATATCCCCTGCATGAGCTGCTGGTGCGCCTGGGCGAGCCCGGACTGGCGCGGGAAGTCACCGTAGACACCATTGGCGGCCTTTTCCTCTACCAGACTGGGCATGTGCCCAAGACCGGCGATTCACTTCGCTGGATGTTTCTCGACATCGAGGTGGTGGACATGGATGGGGCACGATTGGACAAGCTGATCGTGCGAAAGCACGCGGACTGACGCACCACGCCCTGCGCGGGCCGATGTCCGGGAACCATGGATCCATGGCCTGGAACCGATCATCCGTCGAAAGGATGAACCCGGAGCCGCCCTGACCGTAGGAATCGCGTGAACCGGCCCGTAAGCCTGTTCGCCCCGGATGCGGAAACTCTATTCTCTTCTCTTCATACTGATCATGGGCCAGGCCGCGCAGGCCACGCACATGAGCGGGGGCGAGATCTACTGGACGCATCTGGGCGGCAACCAGTACCGGATCACCTTGACGATCTACCGGGACTGCGCTGGCATCCAGCTGGACAACGATTACGACCTCGACATCACGAGCCCGTGCGGCAACACGACGTTGAACGTGACAACACCGGGCGGCGTTGAGCTTTCGCAGTTGTGCGATCTGGAACTGCCCAACAGCACCTGCAACGGAGGAAGCCTGCCGGGCATACAGCAGTACGTGTATACGGGAGTGGTGAACCTGCCCCCATGCGACAGCTGGACGATCAGCTGGACGGAGATCTACCGCAACAACGCCATCGTGAACCTGCAAGCCCCGGGCACGCTGGAGATGTACATAGAAGGTGTCCTCAACAATGCGGACGGCCCGGCCAACGATTCCCCGCAGTTCACCAACACCGCCATCCCGTACATCTGTCTGGGTTATCCGGTCAGCTACAGCTATGGCGCTTTCGACCCGGAGGGCGACTCCCTGAGCTACGAATTCATCGGCGCACGTGTGGGCGGCGCGAACCCGATCAACTACACTGCCCCCTTCACGGGGACGACCCCCATAACGGGGATCACGCTGGATCCGACGACCGGCCTGGTGAACTTCACATTGAACCAGGCAGGCAACTGGGTAGTGGTCGTTCAAGTGAACGAATACGACAGCTCGGGGAACCTGATCGGCACGATCATGCGCGACATGCAGTTCGTCGCCTATCCATGCAGCAATGTACCACCGGACCCCACCACGGGAACAGTGAACAACATGAGCGGCGGGGCCGTTCAAACCGCCCCGTACGCCGTGCAAGTGTGTGAGAGCGGCGACTTCTGCTTCGACATGGCGATCAGTGACGCGAACGCGAACAACGTTCTCGAAGCGACCAGCAACATCAGCAGCAACCTGCCGGGTGCGACCTTCAGCTACACGGGCAGCAATCCGATCACCTGCCATGTATGCTGGAACGCGGGTCCCGGCACCGCCGGCTTCTATCCCTTCATCGTGAACGTGAACGACGGGGCCTGCCCCATCATGGCCTTCCAGACCTATGTGTACGCCATTGAAGTGATCGAAGGGCTGTTCATCGACGTGACGACCACCGATGAAAGCTGCGCTGGCATGAACAACGGGACGGCCAGCGTCAGCATTGTCGCCGGAACCGGCCCTTACCAGTACAACTGGGGAACGGTCGGAGCAACAACGCCTTCGATCACGGTGGGCGCTGGCAGCTATCCCGTGCAGGTCACGGATGCCAATGGATGCGTCGCCACACCGGAAACGGCCCTTATCGGCACCACCCTTCCACCGACCGCGAACGCGGGCAATGACGTAACGGCTTGTTATGGCAGCTGGCCCATCGCGGTGAGCGGTGGGTCCACCAACGCACAGAGCGTCTCGTGGAGCGGTGGCGGGGGCATGTGGTCGGGCACCGGGGCCAACATGTTCTACACGCCGAGCGCGGCGGAGATCGCCGGCGGTGGTGCCAACGTGGTCTTCAACGCCAACGCGAACGGCTCGTGCCCGGACGCAACGGACGCGTTGCACATCAACATCTCGAACAGCTTCCTCAACGCCACCATTACACCGGACAACGTGAACTGCAATGGCGCTGCGGACGGCACCGCCACCTATACACCGGACCTGCCGGGCAACACCTATACCTGGAACACATCGCCGGCGCAGACCGGAGCAACGGCGAACGGACTCAGTGCGGGCAACTACAGCGTGACCGCCACCGACGCCTTGGGATGTTCGACCTCCCTGAGCTCCACGATCACTCAGCCGACGGCGATCGCCATCTCCAATATCGCGGCCGTGAACGAAACATGCGTCGGCACGGGCAACGGAAGTCTCACGGTCACGGCCACCGGTGGAACCCCGCCCTATTCCTACGCATGGAGCAATGGGGCAACGACGGCCACGATGACCGCAGGAGCCGGGAACTATTCGGTGAACGTGAGCGATGCGAACGGTTGCGCAGCCGCTACCGGCGCGGGCACGATCGGCACAACGCAGCCACCGACCGCCAACGCGGGCAATGACCTCGTTGCCTGTTACAACACTTGGCCTATCGCTTTGAACGGATCGGCCACGAACGCCCAGAGCAGCGGGTGGAGCGGTGGTAGCGGAACATGGAGCGGCAGCGGTTCAACGATGCAGTACACCCCTTCCGCGGCCGAGATAAGCGCGGGGGGCCTCATCGTGACTTTCACCGCCATAGGCAACAGCACGTGTCCCAGCGTGAGCGACCTGTTGCACATCAGCATCTCGGATCTTCCGGTAGGCGCTGCCGTAAGTGCCGATGACGCCAACTGCAACGGCACCTCGGACGGTAGCGCGACGTTCACGCCCAACAGCACGGGCAACACCTATCTCTGGAACACCACTCCGCCACAGACGGGCGCGACCGCGAACGGCCTCCCAGCCGGCACCTACAGCGTGACCGTCACGGACGATCTCGGTTGCAGCCTGACGCTCAACACCACGATCGCGCAACCACAACCCTTGGTCATCACGGGGCTCGCTCCGGTGAACGAGTCATGCGCGGGCAGCGGGAACGGCAGCTTGAGCGCGACGGTGATCGGGGGCACGGCGCCGTACAT
>JAGODO010000100.1 GCA_017998165.1 Flavobacteriales bacterium
TGTAACAGCAGGCACCTACGACCTGCTGGTGACCGACGCCGCCGGTTGCACGGCCACAGCGAGCACCACACTCACGGAGCCGACCGCGGTGGATCTGACCGCGACGCTCAGCAACGTGGGCAACGGCTTTGAAGTAGGTTGTTCGGGCAACGATGGATCGATCTACTTGGACATCAGCGGCGGCATCGCTCCCTACAGCTCCGATTGGAGCGGCACCAGCGGGTTCGCCGCACTCACGGAGGACCTGAGCGGTCTGGTGGCGGGTACCTACAGCGTGACCATCACCGACGTGAACGGCTGCCTGTCGCAACAGAGCTTCACACTTGAGCAAGCCGCAACGCTGACATTGGCCACAGCCATCACCGGCAACATCTGTGACGGCCTGGATGACGGGGCCATCGACCTCACGGTGGGAGGGGGTGTAGCGCCCTTCTCCATCAATTGGACCGGGCCGAACGGCTTCCTGAGCGCGGATGAGGACCTCAGCGCGCTCGTTGGTGGGCAATACACGGCGAACGTGACCGATGCCAACGGCTGTTCAGCCCAGCATACGACGAACATCGCTGCAAGCGCTCCCATCGAGCTGGACCTCTACATGAGCGATTACGGTGACGTCAGCATCCCCTGCGTCGGTTCCAACACAGGAGTGCTCGAAGCCACGATCGGTGGCGGCGCGGGAACGCTCGACATCCTCTGGACCGGACCGGGCGGCTTCAGTTCCAGCGCCGCACAGCTCAGCGCACTGTTCGCCGGCGACTATCACCTCACCATCACGGACGACAACGGCTGCTCGCTGGATACCACGGTCACGCTCACCGAGCCCACGGATCCGATCGACGCCGCTTTCAGTGCAGGGGTGCAAGCCAGTGGAACCAACATCAGCTGCACCGGTGGTGCCGATGGCAGTGTGGACCTCACCGTCTCCGGTGGTACGGCACCGTACGACGTGACCTGGCACGGGCCTATGGGGACGAGTTTCTCGACCGAGGACATCAGTGGCACGATCGCGGGCCACTACGACCTGGTCATCACCGATGCGAACGGATGCTCGCTAACCGACAGCCTGACCCTCACCGAACCGGACAGCACATTGATGGCGCTCATCAACGTGAGCCAGTACAACGGTGGCTTCAATGTGAGCTGCAACGGGCAGACTGACGGCAGCATCGGCGTGGACGTGAGTGGTGGCAGCGGTGCCCTCCTGCTCAGTTGGAGCGGGCCGGGTGGTTTCACCAGCGGCTCGGACAGCATCAGCGGCCTGATGGAAGGCACGTACACGCTCACTGTGACGGATCTGAACGGCTGCTCCCTGACGGAAGATGTCGGGGTCATCGCGCCCGGACCCATCACTTGGGAACTGGTCGCCTCCAGCCTGCCGAGCGGAACGAACATCAGTTGCCACGGCATGAACAACGGTGCGATAAGCGCTTCGGTGACCGGTGGATCGGGCACTTACGAAGCGACGTGGACCGGGCCGGACGGCTTCAACTCATCCAGCCTCGACCTGTCCGATCTGTATGCCGGCGAATACTGCATCACCATAACCGATGGCAACGGTTGCCCTGCTTCGGACTGCATCACGCTGACCGAACCCGAAGCGCTTGAAGTGACCACGACGTCCAGCCCTGCCGGATGCGGCCAGAGCAACGGCAGCGTGGATGCGAGCATCTCCGGCGGTACCGCTCCCTACACCCCTGTCTGGAGCAACGGCGCGCACAGCGAAGACATCTCGGGAGTTCCGGCGAACAGCTATTGGACCATCGTTACCGATGCGAACGGTTGCACGGACTCCACCATGGCACAGGTGACCGGCGGAACGGCGATCACGGGTGAAGGATCCGTGGGCGATGTACTCTGCCACGGCGATATCAACGGCAGTATCGACCTGACCATGAACAGTGTTAGCGCGCCTTATTCTTTCGTATGGACCGGCGGCTCGACCGATGAGGACCTCACGGGTCTCCAAGCCGGCAGCTACATGGTACAAGTGACCGATGCGGGCGGATGCTCCTGGAGCCACCTGTTCACCGTGCATGAACCGGATGCCCTGGATGCCGAGAGTACGGTGCCGACCCACGACAACGGCTTCCATGTCAGCGCACCGGGTGCGCATGACGGCAGCATCGCCGTGCAAGCCAGCGGCGGAACGGCACCTTACATCTACACGTGGAGCAACGGTGCGACCAGTGGAGCACTGGAGGGCCTTGCCGTGGGCACGTACACCGTGACCATAACCGACGCGAACGGATGCACACGCGTGCTGGAGTTCACCTTGACAGGCCCTGACGGTGTGGAAATGCCGACAGGGTTCACCCCGAACGGCGATGGGCAGAATGACCTCTTCGTCATCCACGGCCTGGAGAACCACCCGGAAAACCAGCTCCTCGTGTTCAACCGCTGGGGCAACGTGGTGTACGACCGGTTGAACTACAAGAACGATTGGGGCGGGGAGAACCGCGAAGGTGAATACCTGCCCAATGGGACTTATTTCGTCATCCTCCGACTCGGCAGCGATGCCATGAACCTCCAAGGCTATGTGGACCTCCGCCGCTGACCAGAACGATCATCGAACACCGATGCGCCTCCTACGGTACCTCCCGAGCGCCCTGGCTCTCCTGCTGTTCGGCCATGCGCGCGCGCAGCAGGAAGTGATGGTGAGCCAGTACATGTTCAATGGGCTCTTCATCAACCCCGCGTACGCCGGCACACACCCGTTCGCGAGCGCCAGTCTGCTCCATCGCGACCAATGGACCGGCATGTCCGGGGCGCCGGTGACGAGCATGCTCGCCATCGACGGACCGCTCTGGAACGAACGCATGGGCCTCGGCTTCACGCTCACGCATGACCAGATCGGCGTCAGCCGGGACCTGGAGATGGCCGGACAATACGCGTACAGCGTGCGCACCGGTACGAACGGACGGCTCTCGTTCGGCCTGAAGGCCGGTCTTTCATTGTACTCCGCCAAGCTCAGTGACCTGGTCTATTGGGACCAGAACGACCCGCTCTATCAGCAGAACATACGCAATGCGGCCGTGGGCAAGTTCGGAGCCGGGCTGTACTGGCACAACGACCGCAGCT
This sequence comes from Flavobacteriales bacterium, assembly GCA_017998165.1. Taxonomy (GTDB): domain Bacteria; phylum Bacteroidota; class Bacteroidia; order Flavobacteriales_F; family PHOS-HE28; genus PHOS-HE28. Next base: position 3,079 of record JAGODO010000100.1, read on the forward strand.
ATGCCGGGCTGAGCGTGCCGACCATCCACGCCGCCGACGGAAGTGTCGTGCGCGCCGTCGAGAGCGCCTCCGACCACTATTTCACACGGCATTACTACCTCAACGCCGGTCACGTCTTCGAGATCAACGAGGAGTTGGACCTCAAGCCGTCGACCCTTGTGAAGTTCCAACCCGAAGCGCCACCCGAGGCGGACCTCAACCTGAATGCCCTCTATCGCGATCGCTTCTGGCTGGGCATAGGCTATCGCACAGGTGCTTCGGTGACCGGCATGGTCGAGTACCAGGTGAACCCGATGTTCCGCATCGGCTACGCGTACGACATGACAACCTCCGCCCTGCGGCGTTACAGCGGCGGCTCGCATGAGATCATGCTCGGCATCGACCTCGGTAAAGAACCCGTGCGTATCAAGACCCCCCGATATTTCTGATGGCCATGCGCGCGAAGCACCTCCTCTTTCTCTCCGCAGCGGCCATCGCGCTGCTGCCCGCGTGCGTGGGCCACCGTATGAGCAAGGCTGATGCGGCCTATGACCTGATGCAATATCAGCGGGCGCAGACCGGCTACGACCGTGTATTGAAGCACGTGATCGACCGGAACGCACTGATCCGTTGCGCGGACGCCTGCCGTCGCCAGAATGAAATGGAGGCCGCCGTCATGCGCTATCACCGAGCGGACTCCATCGCTCCGCTCGCAGGTGAAGACGCTTTCCGCTACGGCCAGGCGTTGATGGTGACGGGGCGCAAGGAAGAAGCCGAGGGGTATTTTTTCAAGGTGCTCCAGGAACGTCCCGAGGACGCGCCCTCCATGGACCTGTACGCCTCATGCAAGGCCTATGCGATCTTCCTCAAGGACAGCGATGCCTTCGTGGTGAACCGATTGAACCTGTCCGGTCTCAAAAGCGTGTTCAGCGCGACCCCTTTCGAAAAGGGACTGTTGGTAACGGGGGAACCGGCCGACCGTCGCGGTCGAGCAAACCCGTGGAACGGCCAGTCCTTCCTGGACCTCTACTACGCCGAGAAGAAGACGCTCGTGAGGTGGCTGGACCCCGTACCCCTTCCCGGTGAGGTGAACGGCCCCTACCACGAAGGGACCGCGGTGCTCTCGAACGACGCGACGTCCATGTACTTCACGCGGAGCGATTACTACAAGCGCCGCTTGAACAAGGATGAACGGAATACCAGCCACCTGAAACTCTTCCGTGCGACGCGGGACAGCATCACGCAGGCGTGGACGGACATCCGGGCCTTCGCTCACAATGGTGAACGCTTTTCATGCGGGCATCCGGCCCTGAGCGCGGACGGCAGCACCCTCTACTTCGTGAGCGACCGCCCCGGCGGAAAGGGCGGAAGCGACATCTGGCGCTGTCGTCGGGACGGTTCGACCTGGGGGGAGCCGCAGAACCTGGGTACCCCGGTGAACACCCCGGGCAACGAGGCCTTTCCGGTGATCAACGGCGATGCGCTCTACTTCAGCAGTGATGCGCACGACAACCTGGGCGGCCTCGACATCTTCGAAACGCATGAGACCAATGGGCACTGGAGCGATCCACGCAACATGAACTACCCGGTGAACACCGAACACGACGATTTCTCCCTGGTGATCGACAAGCGCGCGGGCCTCAGTGAGGACGCGGCCATGAGCGGTTACCTCAGCAGCGATCGCGACGGGGCGGACCAGGTCTACACATTCTCGACCGTTGCACCGGTGTTCTTCGTCGAGGGGGAAGTGACCGATGAAGAGGGACGCTTCCTGCCGAACGTGGAAGTCACCCTGGCGGAACTCCTGACCGAGGAGGACACCTCCATCATGACCGGTCCTGACGGCCGCTTCCTGCTTCCCTTGAAGCCAGGGGCCGACTACACTCTTCGCGCCTCGGAACCCCGGCACCTGAGCCGGTCCCACCCCCTCAGCACGCGGGGCCTGCTCCGCTCGGATACGCTGCGCATGGACTTCCAGCTCTCGTCCATCAGCCTGGACGCCCCGATCGCGATCGACAACATCCTGTACGACTATGACAAGTGGGACATCCGTCCGGACGCGGCGATCGAACTGGACAAGCTCTCCCGCCTCTTCCAGGACAACCCGCACATGACCTTCGAGCTCGGCGCGCATACCGACAGCCGGGGCGGGGACACCTACAACCTGGTACTCAGCGATGCGCGCGCGAACAGCGCGGTGGACTACCTGATCCGGAGCGGCGTCAGTCCTGACCGCATCAACGCGAAGGGCTTCGGCGAGACCATGCTGACCAACAAATGCAAGAACGGCGTGAAGTGCACCGAAGAGGAGCACCAGGCCAACCGCCGTACCGAGTTCCGGGTAACAGGCATCAAGATCCTCGCTCAAGAGCGTTGAGCGCGGAACAGGTGACCACAGGTCACCCGTGTGAAGGGCCCCGAGCGGCCCTTCCTATCTGGCGGCCTTCCGGAGCTTGCCACGAACGACCTCCGCGAAAGACACACCCTCCACCTGGCTCTCCGCCCAGGACACGAAATCGAAGTATTTGAGCACGGTACTGGCGTTCGGGTCCTTCATCAGTTCCTCCAGACCGTTCTTCAAGCTGAGGGTATGCTCCCGCTTGAGGGCCGGCTGCTGGGCGCGCGCCATCTTCTTGATGCTCTCCATCAACAGGGTCTCCACCTCGTGCGCGCGATGGCGCTTGTTCAGGAAGCGATGCGTGCTGCGGACGATGTACTCCAGCAGGTCGAAGTTGCCCAGCTCGTAGTGGATCAGCAGGTTGAACAAGCGCGCGTAGATGAACAGGTCCTGCCGCAGCGTGGGCTCAGGGTCGTTCAGCACCTTGTTCAGCCAGAACAACGCCTTGTTCACCTGTCCCGCACCGAAGTGCGCGCAGGCGAGGTTGAAATAGAACTCCAATTGGTGCTCCTTGTGCAACCGGTGACCGTATTCTTCCAGGCCGTGCAGGATGCCGTCCACGAGACCGATGGCTTTCTCGTGCTCGGCCATACGGTCCAGCAGCCGGAGCTCGCCCAAGTAGCTCGCGTGGAACACCTGCACGGCGATATCGATCCCGCGGAATCCGTCCTGCACCGGTAATTGCCGCATGAGGCGGATGTTCTCCCGCGCCTCCTTGAACTCGCCCAGCTCGATCTGGCATTGCACGATGTACTGCAAAGCGCGCACGTAACGTTTCGGGAGGTCCGCCTTCAACTGCTTGTGCTCGTCCAGGATCTGCCGCACGCGCGCGAACTTCTCCAGACTGAGCCTCCAGTCCCGCTTGGCCCATTGGCAGAAGCCCTGGGTGTAGTAGCAGATGGTCGCCGCACGCTTGCTCAGCGCCGTGTTCTTCCCTTTGATCAACGGGTGTTCGCTGATCTCCTCCACCATCGCGTGCTCCTCATCCGTCCGCACATATCCGCCGCTGCGGAACACATAGTTGATCTTGCTGTAGAGGATGTGGTAGGCCGTGAGGTTGCGCAGCTTCTCCACCACATCCCGCTCCTCCTCGATCAGCGCGTCCAGGTCCTTGGTGAACTCGCCGCTCTCGTAAGCCTCCTCCAACAGCTGTTTCTCCCAGTTCAACAGTTCGAACCAGTAGTAGAACCGCTCGTTCTCCCGCGCCATGCGCTTGGCCCGGTGAAGTGTCTTGTTCGCCTCCTCGTACAGCGCCTTGTCGTACAGGATCTCGATGTTCTTGATCTCGATCTTCAGCAGGCCGCTCACCGTGGCTTCCGCGTGATACGCCCGCAGCGCCTTCATGATCAACTTGTACAAGTGGTTCTTCTCCGAAGGCAGGTGCTTGATGAACGTCTCCTTCGCGAACGTCTTCTTGATCTCGTCCTCATCATAGACCTTCTGCCGGTCGATGGCCTCGAACATGCGCAGGTAATTCTTCGGGCCGCTCTGCAGCGCACTGTGCAGCTTGAAGAACCGCTTTTCCGACTTGGTGAGCGACTTGATCAGGTCGTGGAGTTCGTTGCTTGGTTTCATAGGTGCTCGGTCGATCGGATAACGCGGTAGGAAGGCAAGATGTTCTCCCAAACATAGGGATCCTATCATCCCACGCCCATCGCGACTTCCTGAACGCCTGTCCGCCCGTATTTTCGTCCGGCCCCTACACCTCATGCCCCTCCCTCCTACCGAAGGCTGCGCGCTGGCGCTCTGCCTGCTCCTTTCCGGAGCCCATGCCCTTGCCCAAACAGGCAGCATCACCCGAAGCGACAGCATCGACCTGTTGCATACATCCATCGACCTTGACCTTACTCAGACCACCTCCGGCCTGATCCATGGCAAGGCTTCCATCCGGTTCGTCCCGAAGGTGAACGGGGTCGACGTCCTTCCCCTCGACCTGCTCGATCTCTCCACCGATTCAGTGCGTCTAGGCACCGTCCCGCTCTCCTATACCCACGTCGGGGAGGATCTGCGGATCGATCTCGGCGGAACGTTCGGGACGACCGATACGCTGACCGTGGATATCCACTACGGGGGTGATCCCGCCATTGACGCGAGCGGCTGGGGTGGCTTCTACACGCTGTCCTCCTACCAGTACGACCTCGGTGTCGCCTTCGACGCGGTGCCCCACTCGTACGGCCGCTCCTGGTTCCCGTGCTTCGACAACTTCGTGGAGCGCTGCACCTTCGAATTCTTCGTGCATGTGGACAATGACCGCACCGTCTTCGCCAATGGCGCGCTGGTGGACGTGAGCGAGCCCGGCCCGGGAGAACACATCTATCATTGGTCGATGGAAGGGCCGATCCCTTCTTACCTCGCTTCCGTGGCCGCCACGAACTATGTCGCGGCCCGTGACACATTCCTCAGTACAGCGGGCAACAACGTGCCGGTGACACTCGTGGCCAAGCCGAACGATACCACGGACATGAAGGCCTCCTTCATCCATCTGCACGACGCGTTCAACACGTTCGAGCGTTGGTTCGGGCCGTACCGCTGGGAGCGCGTGGGGTACTGCCTCACCACACAGGGTGCGATGGAACATCCGACCAACATCTCCTATCCGGTCTCCATCGCCGACGGAACTCTCGCGTACGAAGAAACGATGGCCCACGAACTCGCCCATCATTGGTTCGGCGACCTGATCACCTGCCGACAGGCCGAGGAGATGTACATCAACGAAGGGTACGCCGAGTTCATGAGCTACCTCTTCATCGAGGACCTTCGTGGCCGCCCGGCCTATGATGCGAAGATCCGTGAGAACCATCATGACATGGTGGCCACGGCGCACCTGAAGGACAATGGATGGTACGCGCTGTCCGCAGTGCCGCAGGAGTTCACCTACGGCGAACATTCCTATCGCAAGGGCGCGGACTTCGCCCATACGCTACGGGGCTATCTGGGCGACTCCCTGTTCTCATCGGGCTACAAGCGTGTGCTCGCGAACAACGCGTTCACGGACATGAGCACGGAAGAGCTCCGCGACAGTCTCTCCGCCGCCACCGGGATCGACCTCACCGACTATTTCAACGATTGGATATCACAGCCGGGATGGGCCGCGTTCGAGGTGGATTCGTTCTCCACTTCACAGGATGGCAGCGTGTGGCCTACCGTTGTCCGTGTGCAGCAGAAACTCCGGCATGCGGATCATCTCTATGTGAACGTACCGGTATCCGTCACGTTCGAAGGCAACGACGGCACCCGATGGACCGACCCCTCGCCCGTTCTTGTCGGTGGTGAATTCTCGACCCTCACCAGTTCCCCGCCCTTCGAGCCCGAGTTCGTCTTTCTGAACGCCGACCAACGACTGGCCCTTGGGACGACCACCGCGGAGGATACGTTGACGGCCACGGGCACGGTGAACCTGGCGCTGGCCGATGCGACGATCATCGTGAACGAACTCACATCGCAGGCCACCGTTCGTATGGAAGAGTTCTGGACCGCGGCGGATGACGTGACCACGGAACCTTTCGCCTTCGTTGTTTCACCGGACCGCTGGTGGAGGCTCACCGGCCAGCTCGCCGAGGGCACCCAGTTCTCCTTGCGCTTCACCATCGACGGCCGGCCCACGAGCCCTTCCAACTTCGACCCGGGACTTGTCCAGAACGCCGATGGAACGACCTTCTGCGAGGACAGCCTCGTGACGCTCTACCGCCCCAACGCCCGGTTCCCGTGGTCCGTGCATCCGGATGCCGACATCAACACGCTCGGGGGTGACACCGGCAACGGATACGCCCGGGTCACCGCGAACAACATCGGCCTGGGAGACTACTGCATCGCTTGGAGAAAGAGCCCGGTCGGTATCCGGCCACGTGGCGATGCGCTCGCGGGGTGGCGCTTCTACCCCAATCCGGTGAGCGATCAGGTCAACATCGAAGCACCGCGTTCGGCGCGAGGGACCAACGCGCGTATCGTGGTGCAGGACATGCAGGGGCGGACCGTGCTGGAGCAAGCCGCCTCTCCGGGCCGTACTACCCGGATCGACGTCCGTGCCATCGCCGCGCAGGAAGTGTTCATCACCGCGCGTGTTCCGGGTGAAGGCACCGTTGCCATCGGTCGGTTGAACATCGTTCGTTGATGTCACCCCGACACCTTGCCCTGGTCTGAACCGAACCGATGAAGAACTACTGGCGCTGGTGTGGGGCGCTCCTGGCCTGGTGGTTGGTCCTCTTCCTGTTCCAGCGCCTCGCGTTCCTGGCGTTCGCCTTCCGCGCATTGGACGTGGTCGGCTGGCGGGATATCCTGCTGTGCAATGTGAGAGCCATGCCCATGGACCTCTCCGCTGCCGGCTACGTGCTCATGGTCCTCTGGCTCCTCAGCGTCGTGCTGTTGTTCAAGGAGGTCCCCCTGCTGCGTAGAGCCTCCAGCTGGTTCCTCATCTTGGCACTCGCGTTCAGCGCGGTGGTGAGCGCTGCGGATATCGGGCTCTTTGAGGCCTGGGGTTCCCGGCTGGACCGCAAAGCACTCGGGTATCTGGCGTTCCCGAAAGAAGCAGCCGCCGGTATCCGTCTGTCCTGGACCGTGCTGCTGCTGGCATTCGTAGCCATTCAACTGATCCTTTTCGTGAAATGGTATCGCCGCATCGGCCATGACCGCGACTATCGCACCGGCGGAGTTCCCTGGCGCATCACCACGGCGCTCGCTGTTCCGCTGTTGTGCGTGTTGGCCGCGCGTGGCGGGCCGCAAGACGACCCCATCAACAAGAGCTGGGCCTATTTCAGCCGGCATAGCGTCCTGAACCTCGCCGCTGTGAACGGCTTATGGAACATGCTGGAGATCGCCGTGGAACCGGCACAGGTGGAAGAGAATCCGTACGCCTTCATGCCCCGGGATGAGGCGGAGCGTGTCTTCCAACAACAACATCCTCCCGGTCACGGCCCCGCACGCAGCATCTTGAAGTCCGCGCGTCCGAACGTGCTGATCATACTCCTGGAAAGCTGGACGGCTGACATCATCGAACCGCTGGGCGGTGACAGCGGAGTGGCGCCGCGTTTCACGCGCCTCGCGAAAGACGGCCTGCTGTTCACGAACTTCTATTCAACCGGCTTCCGTACAGAGCAGGGCCTGTGCGCATTGCTCAGCGCATTCCCCTCACAACCGAAAACCACGATCATCCGCAACTACGGGAAATTCGACCGGCTCCCCAGCGTGGTGAAGGACCTCGGTGAAGTGGGCTACTCTTCCACTTACTGGTACGCGGGCAACATCGAGTTCGCCAACACGCGTGCCTATCTGGAAGCGATGGGCTTCGACAAGGTCCACGACGAGCATTCATTCCCCGGCAGCAAACGCACGGACTGGGGTGCGTACGATGAGGAGCTCTTCGCCTTCCACTTGAAGGAAGCCGGGAAGGAGCGGCGCCCTTTTTTCCACCTGCTGATGACGGCGACCAGTCATGAACCGTTCGATGCGCCCGTGCACGAGGGATTCGAAGGCAATGACCAGCCCCAGATGTACCGCAACACTGTTCACTACACGGACCGTTGCTTGGGCGCTTTTCTGGATTCAGCGAAGACCCGTGACTGGTATGCCAACACGTTGGTGGTGATCGTGGCCGACCACGGGCACTATCTGCCGAACTACTTGGATCAGAGCAGTGCCGCACGTCACCACATCCCCTTGCTGCTCACGGGTGGCGCGCTCCGCGATGAACTGCGGGGAGGCACAGACAGTACGTATGCCTGCCATGTGGACTTCGCTTCAACACTTCTCTCTCAGCTCGACCTGGCGCACGACGACTTCGAATGGAGCCGTGACGTCTTTGACCCTACCGTTCCACACGACGCCTACTGGACGTTCAATGAGGGCTTCGGCCTCGCGGATAGCGCACAGACCGTTGTATTCGACGCTGTTGGCCAGCGCATCACGGAACTACGGGACTCCACGCGCATCGGTGACCGCGACCGGCTTTTGCGCGATGGCAAGGCGCGACTGCAGGTACTGCTCGACCGCTACATCGGGTTCAACCAGTAGTGCTATCGCTTAACGAATCGGAATAGCTGACCCGTATCCGACAAACGCCCGATATACGTTCCCGAAGCGATGCCCCTGATATCGACCTGTAAGCGACGACCGCTCCTGCGCGCCACCCTGCGATCGAATTGTCGACCGGTCGCGTCGTACAAGAGAATCTCGGTCCAAGGTTTCGTGCCAGGCTCGGTCGATTCAACAAACAGCTCATCCGATGACGGATTCGGCCACGCGGCCAACAGGTTAGTAAATCTGCTTGCTTCACGCATGCTCGTGGGAATGGTAGTGGCGTGGGGAGTATCAAACATTCTCATTCTGTATTCGTTCGTAAATGCGATTAACTCCGAAGCTGTCGGCGCCCGGCCGGAGGTTGAACGATATTATGTCTGCGATTACCTGCAGGTGCTTTTTCTATTCGTCATCGCGTATGCGGCATCGGTAGTTTGGATACGTTTCT
>JAGODO010000377.1 GCA_017998165.1 Flavobacteriales bacterium
GCGCCCGCTGTCGCCGTGGGGTTGATGCCGTAGAGGGCTGTTCCCGTGGAAGTCAGATCAAGGGTGGTGGAATTGTTACCCAGGGCGACGGCAGTGGCGGTCATCACGCCGAGATGATTGCGGTGCCGCAGGGCCACATGGTACGTGCCCGGTGCGATGGCGATCACGACCGTGGACCGGCCATCGAGCGCCACCACATCGCCATCGCGCTGCAGCAAGGCCGGACAACTCGCGAGCACCGTCGACGGCGTGATCGCGTTGCGCAGTTCCACGACCACATGGTCCACGATGGCGTTGTTGCCCGTGGTCGTGGTGAAGACGCCCGGAGCCACCGTTCCATTGGTCACCGTGGTCCCGGTGAAGCCGTACCCCAGCGCGGTGTAAGGCTGTGTGACAGGAAGCAATGAAGCGGCGCGCATCCCATCGTTCATCAAGCCAGTGCCGCTGTCGTAGGGTCCTTGGAGGTAGACGCGGGCCGCGAGCTTTACCCAGCTATATGTCGTGACCGACTCGGCGATCGAGGCCACCTTCGCGCCGGAGACCACGCCGTAGAACGTCGGCCCCACGATGTACGGGTAGGCCGAGTTCCAATTCGCGTCCACGGTGCAGAAGTAGGCGTAGGTGCCACCAGGGTATTCGGGCGTCACGCAGAAACGGCCATTGTGCGCATCCAGATAGTACGGCTCCGCGTGCGCGATGAACTCATAGTCCTCGCGGAAGTAGCCCAGTGGGTAGGTCGCGTTCACCGCCGGGCCATCGGTGACATCCGTGCCGTTCGCGTAGTGGGTGCGCACCGTGATGTTGCGGACTTGATAGCTCGACCGTATGCGCTTGAGACCTCCCGTACCATCCGCGTTCGCGTAACCGTAGGCGCCATACACCGGGAAGCCATCGTACGCGGATCCGAGCAGTGGAGAATGCCGCGTACTGTCGATCGCATAGAGTCCATCGGCCGCGTAGAGGTTGCATACGGTTGAGATCACATTGATGTCCAGGTTGAAGGCGCTCGGGTTCTGATGATGGTGGTAGTTGCCCATGGCCGGGTGCCCCTTGGAGCAATCGAATCCCGCACGCTCCGCAGGCACCGCATCGCGGTTCCATACGCCGTCCCCGGCACACATCGGTTGGATCGGCCCTCCGCACAACTGCTGGGTGGCGTTCCTCCACGAAACACCATCGCGGTAGTCGAAGAAAGCCACGCCGTTGATGAAGATGCCGATGTTGCCGCCCGTCGTATTGGTCGGCGTACCGGTGTTCTGCACGGGGTTGCGTGGCAGCCGGAAGATCGCGTTCTGGTTGGTGGCCAACGATGGATTGCCGTCGAGGAAGGGTCCGGTCACATAGGAAGGGATGCCGGTACAGGTCACGTACACCTGGTTCGCACTGTACTTCACGTTCTGCACGTTCGCCTGCACCGCGTCAGTGATCGGTGTGCTGTTGCCGGACACATGATGCCGGCCGGTGATGCTGGTGGTGTTCACGAGCCATTGCGTGATGTTCGGGCCCAGCTGGGCCTGCGCGCAGAGCGCGACCATGGCGCTCGCAAGGGTGGTGACGAACTTCATCTCGGCAGGGTATGTCCCTTGGACGACGTTCGCCGGCACATCCTTCGCTCAGGGGTTCCTCGGCGCCGCGTGCTCCGGATCCATGACGAACTCCCGGTCGCTCAAGGTGAGCAGGAAAGCTACCAGGTCCGTCCGTTGCTCCGAGGTGAGCTCAATGGGCTCCCGCAGTTCGGACGCGAGCGTCGCGGATGGCAGGATACCGCCGGCATAGTGGTCGATGACCTCCCGCAGCCGCTTGAACCGACCGTCATGCATGTAGGGGAAGGAGTACTCGACGTTGCGCAGCGTAGGGATCTTGAACTTCAACGAGTCCTTAAGGTCGTGCGTGATGCGGATGCGCCCGCCATCCCGCAGGAGACTGTCCGGCGGCAGGCCGTTGTTGGCGAACTCGCCCGTGGTGAAGAGCGGCTCCTTGTGGCAGGCGTTGCAATGCGCCTGGAAGAGCAGGTACCCGTTCTGCTCCTGCTCGCTGAAGCGTTCCGCGCCGGCCTTCATACGGTCGTAGCGCGAGCCGGCGGAAACGAGCGAGAGCTGGAACTGCGCCAAGGTCTTCAGCAGGCGGTCGCTCAGGATCATCGAGTCACCGAACGCCTCGGCGAACAAGCGGCGATAGGTCCGGCTGTTCTCCAGCTTGAAGACCACATGTTGCGTGCTCTCCCCCATCTCCGCCGGATGGTTGATCGGGGCGAGAGGCTGCATATCGAGGTGGTTGATCGCACCGTCCCACATGAAGCTCCGGCTCCAAGCCAGGTTCATCAGGGCCGGAGCATTGCGCGTGCCGATGCTGTCGTGGATGCCGTGGCTGAGCTTATGATCCGTGTGGCTGAAGGCCGTGTAGGAGAGATGACAACTCGCGCACGAGGTCGTGCTGTCCCGCGAGAGGAGCGGATCGTGGAAGAGCTTCCGGCCGAGGGCGATACCCTCCTGCGTGAGCGGGTTGCGTGACAGGTCATAGACGGGCGCCGGCCAGTTCTTCGGGATATCAAGCTGAACAGGATGCGTGGGCTGCGTGCCCGCGGCCATGAGGAGCGAACAGAGCGTGATGCCAAGGATCGTCCTTGTTCTAGCGCCCAGCATCCGTTCTGAACATCGTTGCGGCCACGCGCGAAAGTCGCAGAGCCGCTTCTCCCGGTGACATCACGTTGCACCGTGTATGGATGCCAGCGGCGTTCAGCAGAGGCATCAGTTCCACATGCACGGACAAGGGCATCGCACTGACGGGGAGCGTCACACGCTGCGCTGTGGGAAAGGGCGGCAGATACCCACCGAGATGCAACTCGAACGCATGCGAGGCATAGGGCGAAGCGGGGCTGCTCCCTTCCAGTTTGAGGTTGATATAGCCACTGTTCCAGGTCCAGTACATGCCCTTGATGGGATCGAGATCGCCGCCGAACGCACCGGAGACATTGGTCAGACTGTCCACGCCGAGAAGGAAGGAAATGGAGTCGGACGTTGCCGTCGCTGGTCCAAGATCGATCGACAACGACGCCGTGTCGGCGGCATCGACCAAGCGGTATTCATTGCTGGCCAGAAGCCACTCACCATTGCGGTGATAGGTGAAATGACCTGCATAGAACCGGAACGCCGTGACCGTGATCGGCAGGTCGTCCCCTAGCACCATGGGACCGTTCAGCACGAGCGGAAAACCC
>JAGODO010000378.1 GCA_017998165.1 Flavobacteriales bacterium
GTGGGCAATGAGCAGGACTACCACTTCAAGGTGCTGTTCCTGATTCTCAAGAAGCTCGGATTCCCCTGGGCCAGCGAACTCTTCCACCTCAGTTACGGCATGGTGGACCTGCCCAGCGGCAAGATGAAGAGCCGCGAAGGCACCGTGGTGGATGCGGATGAGATCATGGAAGAAATGGTGCAGGAAGCGCGCACCACTGGTGAGCAGCTCAGCAAACTGGATGAGTTCGGTGCGGAGGAGAAGTCAGCATTGTTCGAAATGATCGGCCTTGCTGCCCTCAAGTACTTCCTGCTGAAAGTGGACCCCAGGAAGCGCATGCTCTTCGATCCCGCCGCCAGCATCGATCTGCAGGGGCACACCGGACCGTTCATCCAGTATACCTATGCGCGGATCAGGTCGTTGCTCCGGAAGGCGGGTGCATCAGATGATCAGATGATCAGAGGATCAGAAAAGGGCTTTGCTGCGGACCTGCTCCCCGAAGAACGCGCGGTCATCAAGCTCCTGCACCAATTCCCGGCCGCGTTGGACGAGGCTGCGAACCGACTGGATCCTTCCTCCGTCGCCAACCACGCCTACGAACTGGTGAAAGCCTACAACAGCTTCTACCAAGTGGTGCCGGTGCTCAAGGAAGAAGATGCCGTGAAGCGCGACTTCCGTATCGCGCTCAGCGCCGCCGTGGCTTCAACCATAAAGAAGGCCATGTGGTGCCTCGGTATCGAAGTTCCGGAGAGGATGTGACGGGGACACGGCCTTCCAGGCCGTGATCGTGGCGTACCACGGCCTGGAAGGCCGTGTCCCTCTTAGAACTTCGGGCAAGGCACCGCTCTCCACTTCTTGTTCTTCCCGCGTTTGGGCCACTCATAGATGACGCTGATCTCGTGCGCTCCGCCGCTGCGCATGGTGAGCAGGCTCACGGTGATGTCATAGCTGTAGGTGAACCGGATCTGCTGCGGTGTCTCATACCCGATCATCGCGATCACCGACTCGTCGTTCGGGTAGCCTGGCTGGTAGGCCTTTATTCCCGGAAGACCCCGATACCACAGACCGAAATTCACCCGGTCGTGGTCCAGATAGGCGCCGAGGTCCAGTTGGTCCCACTTGTCCTGCGCTTTGTAGTGCGCGGCCATGGTCACGAAGGTTTTGCTGCGCCGCAGTTTTTGACCGTCCGTGGCGAAGCGATAGCCGGTATGCACGCTCGTTCGTACGGGCAGTCGGACATCGCCGTCCGTGAAGAGCGATTGCTGCGGCCGGTTCAGGTGATTGAAGCTTATGCCGAACCAGAACGCCTCGCTGAAGTACATCGCGCCGGTGCTGCCATCGAAGTAGCTGGCCCGGCTCCTCATTCCCGCCTCGATGCTCTGAACGTCCTCGCGGATGATCTGGTCCGCGAAGACCAGTGAACTCTGGTCGAACTGCCGCAGGGTGTATCCCAGTCGCGTTCCGAAACGGACAGCGCGTTTGTGGTCAATACGCGCCTCGAAGCTGTAGTTGAAGGCCGCGTGGGTGAAGGCCAGGCCGTTCGAGCCGGCCACGTCGCGCAGCACCATGCCGCCGAATCCGCTGTGCAGCTTGGTGTCATTGTGGTCGTAGCTCACACAGAAGGTCTCGTAGCCCGGGGCTATTCCCATCCATTGCCTGCGGTAGTTCAGGATGATGCGGTCCTGGAACGTATTCCCCGTGAGCGCCGGATTCAAGTACAACGGAGCCGCGTAGAACTGGCTGAACTGCGGGTCCTGGGCTTTTGTTGCCAAGGACAGGAGCAGGAGCAGCGGCAGTAGCAACCAGTGGCAGTAGGCAGTGGGCAGTGCGCATTCACTGCTTACTGCTACTGCCACTGCCGACTTCGGCACCACTCGAGGAGCGCAGCGACCCTTCATGCTCAACGGAACAAGGTGAGGTCGCCCATTTTGTCCGCCTCGCGGTCGTCCACGAAGCGGAAGTAGGCGTGGTACACGTACACGTCCTGCGGGCTCAGCTGGCCTTTGTACCAGCCATCCCAGCCACGGTTGATCTCGTTGCTCTCGAACACCAACTCACCCCAGCGGTTCCAGATCCGCATCTTGAATTCCTCCACGAAGCGGGCGAACGGATAGAAGACGTTGTTGCTCAGGTCGGTCGGGTCCCAGGCGCCACCGTTCCCGCCATTGGGGTCGGGAGAGAAGGCGTTGGGGATCTCGATGTCGTAGATCGGTAGCGTCTCGATGGTGGCGCTGGCCACATCGGTACAGCCGTTCACGTCCGTTACCGTCAGCAGCACCGTCCAATCGGCCACGTCGGTGTAAGTGTGCGACGGGTTGTCGGTATTGCTCGTATCGCCATCACCGAACTGCCACAAGTAGCCGTTGATGTTGCCGCTGCTCGTGTTGGTGAACTCGACGGTGGGCGAATCCATGTCCGTGCTGTAGGTGCTGGCGGTGAAGCCCGCGACCGGCGGTGTGTACGCGATCACCGTGGATGTGTTCAGCGCAGCGGCCGAGCAACCCGCAGGAGTGGTCACGACCAGTGAGATGGTATAGCTGCCTGGAGCGTAGGTGTGTTCGGGCGCGGGTGCGGTGGATGTGGTCCCATCACCCATATCCCAGAGCCAGGTCACGTTCTGGTCGGTAAGACTGTCCGGGAACTGCACCGCGAGCGGTGCGCAGCCTTGGCCGATGATGACAGGAAGCGTGATGGCCGGGGGGATCTCCAGTACCAGTTGCACCGTACCGCTCAAGGACTGGCCGCATGCGTTCGTGACCGTCACATGCAACGTCTGTGTGTAGTCGACCGGAACGGTGTGCGGACCCGCACCAGCCACCTGCAGTTCACTCCATTGGTACTGCACGCTCGATGGGTACCCGATCACTTGCGCTCCGACGTGGGCGATACCTCCCTCACATACCGTCGTGTCGCCGTAGGCTGACAAGGCGGCTGTGCTGAGGTCCAACACGATCACCGGGAAGCTCAGCACAGGACCCGTGCAGCCCGCTCCATCGCTCGCTGTCACCGTAACGGTCTGAGAGGTGGGGAAGGAGTAGAGCAGGGACGTTCCGGTTCCGATGCCGGCCCAGTTGATGGTGAGGTTGCCATCGCCCCCGCTCGCCTGGGCGGTCAATTGGGTCGGTGCGTTCACGCAAACGGTATCCGGTACCTGGGCCGATAGCACGATCGGTGCGGGTGATGTGAGTGCAACGCTGCCC
>JAGODO010000380.1 GCA_017998165.1 Flavobacteriales bacterium
TCACGAGGCCATCCATGTTCGTGTCGTCGCGTTGGTAGCCCGGCACGCTGTTGTTCGGCGTGGTGCTGCCCACGTTCACGAGGATCGGATCACGGTCGTTCTGCGGGCCGGTGTACTTCACGGAATTGTCCGTTAACGCATTGCCGGACCAGAGCAGCATGGTGCTGCCCGACTGGAAGCGCGCCTCGGATCCCCAGGTGGCCGTGAGCGGATCAAGCAGGTTGATGGTGTTCGCGGCACGATCGAGGAGAACCGGTGAGCCGGTCATCGCCCCGAGGTGATTGCGGTGACGCACCGCAACGTGATAGGACCCGATGGGAGCGACAATTCGCAGCGGCGAAACACCGTCGAGATCCACGACATCGCCGTCCCGTTGAAGCAGCGCCGCGCGCGTATCCAGCACCACGGACGGGTTCGACTTGTCGCGCAACTCAACGAAGATCCAGTCGACGATTGCATTGTTGCCTGTGACGGCGAGCACCAACGGCTGTATCGTTTCTCCGCCACCTTCTCCTACATGCGTGAAGATGCCGGTGTACGGTTGTGCCAGCGGGATGAGGCCCGCTGTCCGCAGATCGTCACGCATCAGGCCGCTCGGAGCATCGTACGGGCCTGCGAGCATCACCTTGAGGTCCAGCCGCACTTTGCTCGGGGCCTTCACGATGTCGAAGTGGTCCACCACCGTGCCAACGTCGTTGATGAACCGCGCGTTCAACGATGTTCCGGTCACGTCCACCACCATGGAACCGAGTTGGCTGCCCGTGCTCATGTACATCACCGGATGGTTCAACAGGCCGCCGGGCTCTTTCTTCCCCGAGACACCGCAGACCACATGCACGGCACCGGCGTAGGGGGCGAGATCGCCGGATTTCACATACGCGCCTGTCCCGTCCGCACGCCCACTGGTCATGTTGAGGCCCATGGTGGCGCTGTTGAAGGTGGTAGATAGGCCGTGATGGCCGTTGATCAGGTACGATCGCTCGTAGGTGTGGCTGTGGCCGTAGAAGAGCAGGTCAACGCCGTTCGATTCCAGTATCGGCAGGAGATCCTCACGCATGTCGAAGAGGATGCCGTCACTATCGCCAGGGTCATCGGAATTGTTCGAGCCCTTGGAGTAGGGCGTGTGGTGCCAATAAGCGATGATCCACTCACTGCGGTTGCGCGCCAGCGCCAGATCGTTCGTCAGCCATGTGGCCATGGCGCCCGTGGGACTGCGTGGGCTGCCATAGCTGTCCAGTGAAACGAAGTGTACGTTGCCGATGTCGTAGGAGTAGTACGCTTCGGTGTTCGACGGCACGCCGCCCGCCTGGCCGTTCTTGGGCGCGGCGAAGAGGTCGTAGTAGGGGCCGGTATTGTTCGCCGCATTGGCACCCACGTAATAGTCGTGGTTTCCGGGCGCGGCATACAAGGGTGTATTGCGCAGCACGGGCTCGTACATGTCCTTGAAGACGGCGTACTGGAATTCGTGCAGCGTTCCTGATTGGTAGGCATTGTCGCCGAGCCACAACCAGCCTTGGGCGGTATTCGCACCGACATGTGCGAGGTACGCATCGCGCACGTGCCGCTGATCATCGTTGGCCGTGCCCGCATCGCCGATCACCCAGAAGCGGACCGGGGCTTGCGCATACGGCGGCGGATTGGTACGGAAGAAGGTGCCCGCGTCACCTCCGGCCAGCGTTGTCGCAGAGGTTCCGATGGAATAGGAATAGGTGGTGCTCGGCTGTAGTCCGGTCACCGTGACCTCATGGTCGAAGGTTGAAGCCGGATCATCGACAAAGCTGGTGAGCGTGCCGGGAGCCGGGCCGTAGTTTACGCGTGCAGGGCATGCGACATCGGTGCGCCATTTCACCACGATGCTCGTCGGCGTTGCGATGTGCAGGTAGGGTCCTCGGACAAGTCCCGGCGCATTGTCCAGCGCGGTGAGTTCCAGATCGAAGGTGATGTCCGAACTGTTCGCCGCGCTCTGGTGGATCTCCACCGCGATGGAATTCGTGCCGGTCTGGAATTGGGCAGGAGGAAGGAAGACGTCGCGCGCCGTGGATTCATCCGCGTCGGAGATGGCCGACGGTGCGAGCGAGGTGTAGCTGAACGTACCGAGCGGCATGTTCATGCGCTCCACTTCGGTGCCGTTCGCATAGACGATGGCGCCATCGTCCCGCTTCAAACGGATGCGGTAGCCGAAGAACTGGCCCGCGTTCGTGATGGTGAAGGTCTTGCGGAAGTAGGTGGTGATGTACTTGTTGCTGGAGCTCGAGCCGTAGCTCACCACGGTGGCCTCATCGCCGTCGCCGTACCCGAGTTCGGCGGGGCCGCTGGCCCATGTGGCATCGTTGAATGAGGTGGCGCGCCAGGCCGTGCCCTGGTTGCTTCCGTTGTCGCGGTATTTCCACGCGGAACCGAAGGGAACGATCACAACGTCCTGCGCGAAGAGCGGAACAGCAGAATGGAGGAGGATGATGAAAAGTGGGAGGAAGAGCCTCATGATGATGCGCGGAAGACCGGCAAGTTCGCCAGTATCCGCAAGCAGGGCAAGGGCTCACTTCCCATTGAACATCTTCTTCAGCGGTGTCCAGTAGAAGTCTGTCCAGCCTTGCTTGAAGTTGTCGGCCATGGCCGCTGGCACTTCGCGGTGCTCGAAGACCAGTTTCATACGGCCTTTGCCCAGCGCTTTCAGTTCGAAGACGATGATGGAGTCATGATCCGCGGGCCACTTGTCCTCCTTGGCCCGCCAGGTCTGCACGATGCGTTTCCCCGGCAAGAGGTCGATGTTCTTCCCGAAGGCATAGCCATCATACACCTCGAACGCGCCGCCATCCTTCGTTGAGATCTTCGCCTTCGCACCGGTGAGCGTCGTATGCGCCTTTGAGTCCATCAGGATGTCGTAGATCGCTTGCGGCGTCGCGTTCAACGTCACTTGTTGCTTGAAGGAGGAGGTCTTGATCGCCATGATGGAAAGTTGGTGGATGAAAGGTAAGCGGCATGGATGAACGTCCACGGTTGAAGTGGAGGCCGATCCACCTTTGCGCCTCTCATTCCCGTCCATGTTCATCATTCTCTGTGTCCTGCTCGCCGTCATCCTTGCCGTCACGGGTTGGATGGTGCTGTATTTCCGTCTCGCGCCCCGCATCGGCGGCAACCCTGCCGGTGAACGTTTGAAGCGCATTCAAGCCTTGGG
>JAGODO010000379.1 GCA_017998165.1 Flavobacteriales bacterium
GAGCATCAACAGCGTGACGCTGAACAACGAACTGCAGAGCTTCAACACGTTGCTGGCCCAACGGGAACAACAACACCGCAAACTCGGGCCGGACCATCCGGACCTGCAATCGCTCGACAAGCAGATCGACAACCTGCGGGGCTCCATCCAGGATGACCTGGCCGCGCGGAAGTCCGAACTGCGCTTGATGCTCGGCTCCAGCCAACAGCAGCAGCAGATCCTGGAGAGCCGGACGCGGAGCCTGCCACGACGTGAGCGCCAGCTGATGGAGAAGGAGCGGCGAAAGAGCGTGGTGGAGAACCTCTACCTGTACCTGTTGCAGAAGCGGGAGGAGAGCGCGATCAGCATGGCCGTTACGACGAGCACAGGCAAGGTGGTGGAGCCGGCCGAGATCCCGGAGGTGCCCGTGAGCCCCAAGCGGAGCCAGGTGTGGCTGATCGCTTTGTTCCTCGGTCTGGCCGTTCCCAGCGGCCTCACGCTGCTGATCCTGAACCTGAACGATCGTGTGGAGGACGCTGCCGGGATACAGAAGGTGACACGCGTTCCCGTGCTCGCCTCCATCGCCAACGACCGATCGAAGGAGAGCCTTGTGGTACACGCCTCGGCGAACTCGATGGTGGCCGAGACGTTCCGTCTGCTGCGCGCCGACCTGCGCTACCTGACACCCGGTGAAGACCTGCGCACCTTGTTGATCACCTCATCGTGCTCTGGAGAGGGCAAGTCGTTCATCGCCATGAACCTGGGGATGGCCATGGCGCTTGCCGGCAAGAAGGTGCTCGTGCTCGACCTGGATCTCCGCAAGCCCAAGCAGGAGCGCTATTTCGGTATGGGCACGGCCAACAGCGGCATCGTGAACTTCCTGATGGATGCGAACATGAAGGCCGGGGACGTCATACACAACAGCGGCGCGCACCCCGGACTGGACGTGATCCTCAGCGGCCCGGTACCACCGGACCCGGGAGAGCTCGTGCTATCGCCGCGGCTCCGCGCGTTGATCATCGAGCTGCGCGAACGTTACGACATCATCCTGCTCGATGCCCCGCCCGTCGGGCTGGTGGCGGACGCGTTGCAGCTGAAAGACCTCGCCCAGGCCACCATGTACGTGGTACGCGCTGACCACACGCGGCTCCCACAACTGAAGGTGATCGAGGAGATCCACGCACGGCAGAAACTGCCCAAGCCCTTCATCGTGCTCAACGGTGCGCGATCCGATATCGCGGGGACCTACGGATACGGCTACGGGTACTTGGACGAACGGACGAACGGAACGAGCGTCGGCGGCCGGTGGAGGCGGCTCGTACGGAGACCCGCAGCACCCATGGATGGTCGAAAGGTCAGCGGACGCGTGAAGTGAACGGCCCTGCGATAGCCGACCGGCGCATGGAACCGCAGCAGCAACCGCCCGAGGTATCGCTGATCGACCGTTCCATCTCCGGCATGGTGTGGGTCACCTTGGACAAGATCGGTGGCAGCGGGGTGAATTTCATCATCACCGTTCTCCTCGCCCGGTTGCTCTTCCCGGCGGATTTTGGTCTGGTGGCGATGGCCATGGTCTTCTTCGAATTCTCCTCGGTCTTCGTCGAGAGCGGATTCTCCACCGCGCTGATCCGCGAAAAGGACATCTCGGGGGCGGACAAGTCGACTGTGTTCATCTACAACATGGGCGCCGCGCTCGTGTCGTACGCGCTGCTCTTCGCCTGTGCTCCGTGGATCGCGGCGTTCTATGGCACGCCTGCCCTGGTGGCGATCGTCCGTGTGATGGGCCTGAGCCTGATCGTGGACGCTCTTTCCGTCGTGCGTTCCTCAGTGCTCGTGCAGCGCGTGGATTTCCGTTCCCAAGCGCTGGCGCGCTTCGGGGCCGTGGTGCTCTCCGGGGCGCTCGGCGTCTGGATGGCCTGGGAGGGCTTCGGTGTATGGTCCCTTGTCGCGCGGGTGCTCGTGAACGGGGCGATGCTGGCCCTGCTGTTCTATCTCCTGGATCCATGGAAGCCGGAACTCGTTTTCAGCACCGCGTCCTTCCGGCGTCTGTTCGGTTTCGGCTCCCGCATTCTCGCCGCAGGACTGTTGGACAAGTTCTTTTCGCAAGCCTACAAGCTGGTGATCGGCAAATTCTTCGCGGCGGTGGCCCTCGGCTTCTACACACAGGCCGGCACCTTCGTGAACATGGCCATCAACACGCTTTTCCGGCCGGTGCAAACGGTCTCCTATCCTGTGCTGGCGCGGCTGCGCGATGACCTGCCGCGCCTGAAGTCGGCCGGGCGGACCATCCTGCGGCTCTGTTCCTTTGTCGTCTTTCCCGCCCTTGTGCTGTTGGGCGTTCTGGCCGAACCGGTCATCGGTGTGCTCATCGGTGAGAAGTGGTATCCCGCCGCACCGTACCTGCGACTGCTCTGCGTGGCCGGGGCCACCATTCACATCTCTTCGGTCAACCTGAACGTGCTCCTCGTGCTGGGCCGTTCCGACCTGAGCCTTCGGCTGGAGGTGATCAAGAAGGTGAACATCGCCCTGGCCATCATCATTGGTCTCCAATACGGACTTCTCGGCCTGGTGATCGGCGAAGCGGTGGTATCCTTCGTGAACCTGTTCATCAACGCGTTCTACTCGCGCAAGCTGCTGGCTTACACACCGATCGAACAGCTCAGCGACATATGGCCCACGCTCGCGCTGAGCGCCGTGGCGGGCGCTGCGGCCTGGGCCGTGCAACGGATGCTTCCTTGGGAGGGCACCATCGGACTTCTTGTGCTCACGCTGATGGGTGTGCTCACCTATCTCGCCCTGCACGTGGCCCTGCGCACGCATGAATGGCGCCTGCTGACGGGGACCGTACTGCCCAAGGTCTGGACAATGACCGGAAAAGGGTCGCGCTTATCATGGATGCGGCGATGAACCAGCGCCACGCGCCCTCGGTGGACGTGTTGATGCTCGCTTACAATGTGGCGCCGTTCATTGAGGAGGCCATTGCGGGCGTATGGGCACAACGCACGGGTTTTCCTGTGCGGATCATCATCGCGGAGGATGGTTCTTCGGATGCCACGCCACAGCTCTGCGAGCGCATGGCCGCTGCGTGCGGTGATCGCATGCTGTACCTGCCCGGTGACGGGAACAAGGGCATTGCCCGGCGCACCGTGGAAGCGCTCAAGCATTGCACGGCTGAATACGTGGCCATCTGCGATAG
>JAGODO010000381.1 GCA_017998165.1 Flavobacteriales bacterium
CGGCAACAGCAGCGAGCCCAGCGTGAGCAGGGAGCCTGCGCGCAGGAACTTGCGGCGGTCGAGTTCACGGATGCGTGTGTTCAAGGATCGGTTGCTCATGATGGTGATCGTTCATGGAAGGATGAAACGTTGAGCGGTCCACGTGTTTCCCGCATTGATCGAACGTAGGAGGTAGGTGCCGGCCGCAAGCTCGTTGAGATCGGATGTGATGCGCGCAGCGTTCGCACGTATCGAACGCACGGTCCTTCCCATGCCGTCCAGGATGAGCAGGGTACCGAGCACGCTTCCCGTGCGGGAAGTGACCCACAGGGTGCGTCCGTCCATGGCGAGGATCGGTGCATCCGCTCGCGTTCCGGTGATGGCCTGCGCTCCATCGGCGCATAGCCCATAGAAACTGAACGCATGGTCTACGCTTCCTCCGATGGGCAGCTGCGTATTCGTGCCATCGTTCCAAGCGAGGTCCACCCGCGTCATGCCCACTTGGATGATGTTCCCGGCGGGTATCGCCTGCTGCATGTGCAACGTGTAGTTGCCCGGCGGAAGGCAGAGCTCAGCGAGCGTATAGCCGAAGCCCAGTGTGTCCATGTGGAGCACACCGCTCGCTTGCGTGATGTTCTCCGCATCGCTCACGCTCCAATCGAGGTCGGTCTCCACCTGCCCGCCCTGCTGGTAGGCGAAGACCGCCAAGGGAGCGCATGCGCCCGAAGGGCAGAGGTCAACGCTGTCCAGCGGGAAGGTGCAGGAGTGCGCACCATCCATATCCGAGTAACTCAGTACGAGGGACCCCGTGAACGGCGATGCGGGCAGCGTTGCACCGAAGTAGAGGGGGAGTTGGTTCATCTGAGCCGAGCCCGGGGCGATGGCGAAGAAGTTGAACGCATTGAGCACGATCGTGTCGCCATCAGCGTCGTACACATCGAGCATCGGGCCGCTCAGCATTCGGGTGCTCCCGTTATGGAGCGTGGCATGCAGGCCACCACCGAACGGCGCGTACAAAACGGAGTCGATCGCCAGGCTGTCACACGTCTGGGCGGGAAGCGCCTCCTGTAGCAGGAGCGAGGCGAGGAGATGGAGGCGGCGCATGGTACGCGGGTGTTGAGGTGTCAAAAGTCCGTCGCAGGGCAACGCGCGCCAATGGACG
The DNA here is from genome assembly GCA_017998165.1 of Flavobacteriales bacterium. Lineage (GTDB taxonomy): Bacteria > Bacteroidota > Bacteroidia > Flavobacteriales_F > PHOS-HE28 > PHOS-HE28. The sequence goes on from JAGODO010000381.1 coordinate 1,142, forward strand.
GAAGCGGCCGTGACTTGCACGATCCCGGGAAGGAGGTCGGCAGAACGGGAGAAGGGCCGTTCTCAGTGCTTCACGAAGCGGGCTACCGCAGGCCCGGCGTCAGTGTCTGCGCGCACCAGGTAAACCCCGGGCACCAGCGCGTCCGTGCCGATGGCGGCGCACCCCGGAGCGCATGCGTGCACGGGAGCGTGTTGTCGACTTCCCGCAGCATTGAACAGTTGGACCTGGCGGATGTCGTGCGCCCTGGCACAGACGGACAGCGTCCGCTGCGCATCGAGGTACGTGTGCAGATCAACGCGCGTCGCGGGCATGCCCGTCGGATCCGCCGGTTCCAATTCCAGGCCATCGAACCAACCGGCGCCCATGAACCCCGTTCCGCTCGTCAGCATCACCACCGCTGTATCGCTGGCTGAGGCATGCACGGTGTCCGCGATCCAGACATAGCTCCAGTAAGGTGCGGGATTACCGATCTCGCTCTGGAACGCGAGTACGCCATTGTTGATGCTGCTGAAGCCCATGAGCGCGATGGCGTCCCAGCCCACCGTGTCAATGCGTGCCCAGCCGCCCAGCGTCCAATGCTCCCCGCTCTCCGCGAAGGGGATGCGCTGGAACAGGTAGCTCGGCGAGCAATCCGGGTCGCCCATGTTCAACCGCACGGCCCAGTCACCGCATCCGGCGGGGGCGTCGCTCACCGCCGTCGGCTCATCGCAGGTCCATTCCCAGCCCTCCAAGCTGAAAACGCCGTCGCTCTCGAAGCTGCCGTTCACCAATTGGGCCCGGGAACATGTCGCGAGCAGGAACAAGAGGGTGGCGCAGAGATGTCGCATGGAGTCGTGTAAAGGAACAGCTTCCGCCCCGATGGATCACGGGCAAGTGCGCATCCCCGCCGTGCAAGGCTACCTTCGTACATCGTTCATCCGTGTTCCATGAAGCACTTCATCGCTCTCGCCGGGTTCGTCGTCCTCGGCATTTCCTCCCAAGCAACGGTGCATGTGGTCACCTGCCAGAACGGTCCGGACCACTTCCTGCCCGTTACGGTCTATGCCAGCGTTGGGGATACGGTCCATTGGACCTGGGTATCGGGCACCCATGTCGTAGGCGTGATCAATGAGACCGACATTCCCGTGGGTGCTGATTCGTGGAACGCACTCGTTGTTCAGGCCTATCCCGCCTTCGACTATGTGGTCACCGTTCCGGGTGATTACCACTACGTATGCCATCCGGACAATCCGCATGACGAGGATGGCTACATCGTTGCGACCGATGCTACCGCGATCCCTGGATCGGGTTCCCTGAACATGGCGTTCCTTTACCCCAATCCGTTCACCGACCAGCTCACCGTGGAAAGCGCCGACATGCACCGCATGGTCCTGTACAACCTTCTCGGGGACCAAGTAGCGGACGTCGCGCTCATGGGACGCAGGACCACCTTGCGCGTCCTTGCGGGAACCTTGCCCAAGGGCATCTATTTCTGCAGCCTCCTGCGCGACGGTGTGGTCGTGCGGACGGAACGGTTGGTGAAGCAGTAGACCTTACGCGACCCGCCTGCCGGGACGCCGCTAGCCTCACAGCAGGCCATTGTACGACCTTGTCCGCGAACCCATGCGGAAGAGCACGCTAGGGAGACTACCGGTTCAGTTGAACTGCTTGTCCATGAACGTCAACAGCTGCGCGTCATCCATCTTGTTGGAGGTGCTTTCGCTGGCCTTGGCGTGCTTGAATTGCGGAGTGTCCGCGAGGAACTTGATGAACTGCTCCTGGATCTGGCCCGTGCCGGTCACGTGCACCTCTTCCACGTTGGTCATCTTGGCGGCGATCTCCTTGAAGAACTTGTGCGTAAGGGCGATCTCTTGGTGGTGCGCGGCGTTCTCGTTGGAATTGCGGTCAGGTCCGGGGTCGCTTACATGGCCCAGTACGACCCAGTCGCCGGTGTCCACATGTTGGCGGCCCACGACGGTCGCATGGCGTGAGTCCATCCATACGCCGAACTGCTTGTTGTGCTTGCTTGTCATGATCGCTTTTGCTCAA
>JAGODO010000101.1 GCA_017998165.1 Flavobacteriales bacterium
CTCAATATCCTGAACAACTGGTGCGACCGATCGAACCTGCTCATCACCAGCCCCGTGTATTGCAGCAGCCAACCTGGCGCAACGGGTTACCAGTTCTGGATCTACGATGCACATGGCAGCTACAACCGCCGCGTCACACGCCCGGTGAGCAACCTCGCCCCTGTGAACCTGAACACCAATCCGATCCCGACGAATACCTGGCTCAACATCCGTGTGAAGCCCGTGTTCAATGGGGTGCCCTCGGAATTCGGTCCCGCTTGCCGCGTGCGGTTCCTGCCGAACAGCGCTGGGCGTGAGATGCTCTACGACGATGGCAGCGTGGTCACGCTGAACCTCTTCCCCAATCCCAACCGCGATGGTCTGGTGACCATGAGCCTGGAAGGTCTGGACGTGACGGATGAGACCCCGGCGGTCATCGAGATCTTCGATCTGCTGGGTTCCCGCGTCATTGCGGAGCGCACGATGGCGGCTGAAGGCACGCTGAACCATCGCTTGGAGCTCACCGACAGGATCGGTGCCGGCCTCTACATGGTCAACGTCACCATCAATGATCAACGTTACACGCAGCGACTGGTCATCCAGTAGGCTCGTAGTTCCCAAAGCGAAGGAGCCGACCCGATATGGGTCGGCTCCTTCGCTTTGGGGTCTTGGTTATCGATCCCTGTTCGAGCTCCAGTTCCAAAAGTGACAGGCCTGGACAGCCGACCAGTCCCCGCCCTGTTCAGAGATCCTTGATGAAGCGTGCCGTGTGCTCGAACCCGATCGCATCGATGACCTGCGCGATGTAGCAGCCCGGCGCGAAGTCACCCATCGCCACGAGCGAAGAACCTCCGGATGCGGAAAACAACATCCGTCCCGACATATCCCACAGTCGTATCCGTTCGGGCCGTATGCCACTGACGACCAGTCCACGCCCCAAGGGATCATACCGGATGCGCATGGTTGTGGTCGGCACGTCCGCGACGTTGGTCCCAGCTGGCAGTTCCGCCCGACGGTAGCGGACCTGGCCGCTGGAAGGCTCACTCCACACGATGTGGAATACACCGTCGGCGTAGGCGATGTCCGGTGTTTCCTGCATGCCCGATAGTGTGACGTTCACCGTGTCTGGTTCGCCCAATGAGCTGATGCCGCTGGTGCTATAAGCGAACAGGATCTCGCGCTGGCCCGCCGACAATTGCTCCCATACGATGCCCAGTGTATCTCCACTACCGGCGATGCGCGGGAAATTCTGTTGGAGCGATGTGGGTTGCGCCGGGTGGACATTCCCCTGTGGCCCGAGCGCCAGCGTGGCGGCCTGTGCACTGCCGAGGAACACCTTGGTGCCGTTGTCCTCTCCGGACATCCACACGTAGCGGATGCTGTCACCGGCGAAATAGAGGTCAGGCCCACTGGAAGGGCAGGCGGCCAGCGACCAGTTGGTGTTGTCCACTTCCGCCCCGACCGGAAAACCCATTCCACCATTCGCTGAAGAAGCTCCCCAGATGGTCCGGATGTTCCCGCCCGCGTTGCGGTACAAGGCCACCACCCCGTTGTCTGAGGCCGCGATCTCGCCCGTGCAGCAATCGCACACCTCGCCCGGAGCGAACGGCGCGCTTACCTGTACCGGCGGCATGAACGAGCCGCCCATCCACGTGCGCACCACATGGCGCGGTTCCAGGTAGCCGCTGGTGAACTGCATGTATTCCACCACGGGCGATCCATCCGCCTTCACGGCCACAGAGGGGAAACGCGAGACCAGTCCATCGAAAGGGTCGACCCGCAGTGTATCGCCCCAGGTGTATCCGCCGTCTGTACTTTGCACCAGGTAGCATGGCGCCGTATCCTCGGGCAGTGCCTTGAACGCCGCAACGACCGTGGAACCCGAAGCCGCGAGCGCCGGACCCTGCCAGTCGGCCGTCGCCAGGTCAACCTCCTCCGGGTTCAGCCGCACGGACGGGCCGAAACCCGCCTCGCTACCGACCGCCGCGAAGCAGCCCAGGGTGGAGGAGCGGGACCAGAGCACGACCGGGTCCCCATCGGCGTTCACGACAACGCGCGGGCGAAGGGCGCCGGAGTTCTCCGGGGCCACGTCCTGGGGCGCGCTCCAATCCAGGGCCTGTGCGTTCAGAAGTGCGGGTACGAACAAGCTTGCGAATGCAAGGCTGTATTTCATGGTCCGGTCATTCATGGGTCCATCCTATGCTCGGCCGGTGAAGGTGGCGATATCTCCGTTCTGGTCCCCACCACGAGGCGCCTACGCTCCATGCATCTGAGGCCGCGACATCAGGGAGGGCATGACCGGCGTACGCTGGCGCCTGGCACGCTTCCGGCTTCCTTCACCGGATCACGCCGTAGCGCGCTCGTTCTGGCGACCGATGCGCAGGTCTTCCGTCCCATCAACGGGCTCGGGTTCCGGCACCGGTTCCTGATCGATGGGATCGCTCCAACGGGCACGCTCATACCGGGCCATATTGCGCGCGCCGAACACGCGGATGATGAGGAACGAGACGAGCAGGAAGAGCACAACGAAGGCGTTCATGAAGTAAGGCGCCTTCTCGGGCACGGGCAACATGGGGACGGTAAGGAAAGCGCAGTTGCTGAAGACCTGCATGATGAGCAGCACCGTACCGCTCCGGGTGGAATTGTAAGCCCAGGTGAGGAAGACCGCGAGGCTGAACATCGAGACCATGAAGGCATACCAGGGGATGCCGTCCGGCACGCCCTCGCCGAGCAACATCATCATCAGGTACCAGAGGCCCCAGGCCATGCCTACCCAGGCCGCACTGAAGAGGGCCGAGCGCTTCTCCTGCAAGCGCGTCACCGAGAACCGGATCCAGCTGGTCTCTTCCACGAAGGCGATGCCGATGACGAAGGCCGCATTGCGGATGGTCTCGCTCACGAAGTTGTGGTTGATCCAATGATCCGTGGTGTCCATGCCCAGGGCCAGCACGATGCCGATGCCCATGTAACCGAGGATGAACTTCCACGAGAACGCCAGAGCGTACCACTTCGCCGGCACGCGCCAATGGAAGTAGGACCCGAAGAGCTTCTTCAGCCCGCCCCAGCCATCGAGGTATACCGTCAGCCACACGGCCAGGACCAGCGGGAAGAAGACCCGGAAGCGGAAGACCATATGCGCCATGCGGGCGCCGGGACTGTCGCTGTGCATCTCCTGCCCTTCCGGGATCAGCAGCCAGGTGGCCAGCACGACACTGAATTGCGCCAGCAGGGTCAGTGTGACGAAAACCGCTACGGGGTATCGGGTAATGAACGAGCGCATGGGCCACCTTCTACGAGGCGGCAATGATTAGGTGACACCTGTTGTGCGGACGTTACCGGAACTTATGCGGAACTGCCCCATTACGGGCCGGAAGCGCAAGACCCGCCGAAAAAGCGCGCGGGCCGATCGCTCGGCCCGCGTGCTCCCTTTCGTCAACTGAGCAAACCCCGCGAGATCCCGGTTCAAAGACCGGGACTGTGCCGGGGAACCCAACCCTACTTGCTCAGCACCTTGAATTCCGTTCGGCGGTTGCGCTGGTGCTCATCCTCCGTACACTTCTTGCAGTCGCAGGTCTCCACCGGTTTCGTTTCGCCATAGCCCTTGCTGGTAAGGCGCGTCTTGGCGATGCCTTGCTTGATGAGGTACTCCACCGCGCTCTTGGCGCGCTTGGAACTGAGGTCCATGTTGTACGGGTCCTTGCCGCGGCAATCCGTGTGCGAGCTGAGCTCGATGGTGACCGTGGGGTTGTCGTTCAACGTTTGCACGAGCTTGTCCAGCTCCGTGGCTGCATCCGGGCGGATGGCCCACTTGGCCAGGTCGTAATAGATGTTGTCCAGGCGGACCACCGTGCCGACGTCCAGCGGGAACAGCTTGAAGTCCGTGCGGATGACGGTGCTCGTCTTGCCCTTGGTGCTGATGCGCGCGCTCTGTTTGAAGAAGCCGTCCTTCTCCACCTTGATGCGGTAGTCCTTCTCCGGTTCCAGGCTGAAGGTGTACTTGCCATCAGCCGTGGTGGTGAGGTCCTGGATCAGCTTGTCGTTCGCGTCGTACAGGCCCACCTTCGCGCCATCCAGCGGCTTCAGCGTTTCGCCGTGCATCACGGTGCCCTCCGCACCGTAGTCATACTTGTCCAGTTCGAGCACCACGTCGTCCAACGGGTCCTTGTTCGGGTCGATGGACACGCTGTTCTGCAGGTAGCCGTTCTTCGTACCGCTGATGGAATAGGCGTTGGCGAAGGGCACTTCGATCTCGAACTTGCCGTCCTCCAGCATGGTGATCTTCGCCTCGTCGATGAAGCGGCCCGTGCCGTCCTTGATGTCGAGCACGGCGCCGTCGATGGGCGCGCGCGACTTCTTGTCCACGACCCGGCCGCGGATCATCTGCATCGGTGGATGCACGGTGCAACCGTAGATGTCGTCACTGCCTTGGCCCCCGCTGCGGTCGCTGACGAAAAAGCCCGTGCTGTCGTCCTTCAGCAGGATGAGGTTGCGGTCATCGAAGCGTGTGTTGAGCGGGTAGCCCATGTTGATGACCCCGCTGGGACCGGTCGGGGTGAGGCGGCAATAGAAGATGTCGTAGCCCCCCAACCCCGGATGGGCGTTGCTGCTGAAGTACAGCACGCTGTCGCTGCTCACGAAGGGGTACATCTCGTTGCCCGAGGTGTTCACCTTGTCGCCCAGGTTCTGTGGTACGCCCCATTGGCTATTGCCCAGGTTGTCGCTGTACCAGATGTCCGTGCCCCCCTGGCCCCCGGGCCGGTCGCTCACGAAGTAGAGCCGCTTGCCGTCCGCGCTGATGCACGGATGGCCCGTATTGAATTCAGGGTCGTTGTGCTCGAACGGCACCAATCCGCCCCATTCCTTCTGGTTGAACTCCCCGGCCGTGATGTCCGAGTAGAAGATGCCGAGCTTCAACTCACCGCTCTTCGCCTTGTTCAACGTTCCGTAGAAGACGTTGTCGCGCGTGAAGTAGAGCCTCTTGGTGAGCGAGTCGTACGTGGCCGTGCCATCGTGGTAGCGATGGTTCAGGTCCTTGCGCATCACGTAGGGGTCCACCGCAGTCTGTCCCTTGAGGAGCGCGGTATACAGGTTCAGGTAGGGCTGGTCGTCCCAACGGTACTCGTTCTTTCCACCGACGCCCTCGCCGCGTGCGCTGCTGAACAACACCAGGTCGTCCATGATGGTGACCCCGAGGTCGGCCTCCACGCTGTTGATGGGAACGGTGCGCACGGAGTTCCGCGTGCTGTCGCGCTTGAGGCGCATGAAGAAATCGGCTTGTTGCACGTACGACTTCACACGCGTGTTCTCCGGGTCCGATGCGGCCACCTGCTGGTATTGCGCGATGGCCTCGTTGTAGTGCCCGTTGCCCCGGAGCACATCGGCGTAGCCCAACAGGTCCTCCTTCCCCAATGGCCCCATGTTGGCCATCTGCTTGTAGGCCGCTTCCGCCTTGAGCGGCTGCTCCATGCGCTTGTAGGCGAACGCGAGCCGCCGCCAGTCCTCCGGCGTGGCCTTGCCGCTCGTGGTGATGTCCTCGTAGATCGCGGCCATTTTCGGATAGTCGAACGTCGCCGCCGCCTCTTCGGCCATGCGCTGCTTGAGCTTCTGGGCGTTCGATGAGAGCGGCGACAGCCACAACAGGCCGCACGCCATAAGCCACAAGCCTCGGGCCCGTAGCAGCTTGGTCTTGTTCATGGATGCCATCGATCAGAAATAGCGCGGTGAACGGATGCCCTTCAGTTTGTTTCCGAACTCGAAGCCGAGCATGAATTCGTGAGACCCCCCCGTGTAGTTGTTGAGCTGGGTGATGGGATAATCGTAGGCGTAGCCCACGCTCAGGTCCCCGGTGATGTTGTACTGGGCCAGTATTCCGACGGCGTCCGTGTGCCGGTACATGGCACCGAGCCACAGCTTCTCGTACAGCAGGAAGTTGGCCGTAAGGTCGAAGCTCATGGGCGCGCCGTTCACGGCCTTCACGAGGAAGGTCGGTTTGAACTTCGTGTACATGCCCATGTCGAAGACGTAGCCGCCGCTGAGGAACCAGTGGGCGCGCTGGCCGGCCTGCCACACGGAGGCCGACAGCGAATCGCTCAGCGTAGCATCCTTGAACATGTCGGTCTGCAGCATCTTGGGTGTACTGAGACCGAGGTAGTGCCTGTCACCGTACCACATCACGCCGAAACCGAACTGCGGATCCAGTTTCTGCTGCACGTTCTGCTGGAACACCTGGTCGTTCTGCTGCAAGGGGTTCAGGTCGGCGAATTTTCCCTGGAAGAGGTTCATGCCGCCCTTGATGCCGAAGGACAGCTTGGTGTTGCGCGACAGGAACATGCGGTAAGCCACATCCACCATGAATCCGTACTGCGTGACGGGCCCGTGCTCATCGCGCATGATGGTTCCGCCAAGGCCGAGGCTCTCCATCAGGAAAGGACCGTGCGCGGTGATGGTCTGCGTGGTCGGTGCCCCTTCGAAACCCACCCACTGGTGGCGGCTCAGCGCCTTCAAGCTCACCCGCTCAGCGCTGCCCGCGTACGCCGGATTGATGGCGAGCAGGTTGAACATGTACTGGGTGAACTGCGGGTCCTGCTGCGCGCGCGCGGCCCTGGGGGCGACCGCGAAGACGATGGCCACCAGCGCCATCCATTTTCCGGTCCCGTGCTTCATGGTTCGCATCGGTGCTCTGTTGTCTGTTGTCAGTTCGTTGTGCGCCTTCCGCGCGCAGCGGCATGGGCGATGAGTGCATCGCCCGTGCCAACTAGCGCTTCAGGTAGATGTATCCCGTGTACGGCTCGTCGCCGTTGCCCAGATCGAGGATGTAGTAGTAAGTGCCTTCGGGCAGTTCCTCGCCCCAGTTCAGGCTGGCCTCGCTGCGGCCGTCCCAGTTGTTGTTGTACGGGCTGCGTTCCAGCACCTGCGTACCCCAGCGGTTGTACACCTGGAAGCTGTTGTCCTTGTAGAACTCCAGCCCTTCGATCACATAGAGGTCGTTCACACCGTCGCCGTTCGGACTGAACGCGTCCGGTATCGTGAACTCCGAGCAATCGTCGATGGTGATCAGCATGGTGTCACTGGTGGCCGGGCATACGCCGTTCTCCACGGTCCAGAGGAAGATGTTCTGGCCGAGGCCGAGGTTCTCTACATCCGTCGCCGTGTCCGTTTCGAAGAGTATGTCACCCGTGCCTTCGAGCAGCGTCCACAGACCGGTCGCCGTTTCGGACACGAGCGGAACGGCGTGCATCGCCGTCTTCGTGGTGTCCAGGCAGTAGGTCTGGTCCGGGCCCGCGTTCGCAGGGAGTTCCGATGCGTCGAACACCATGATGGTCAGGGCATCGGTGCTGAGGGGGCAAGGTCCGTTGTTCACCGTCCATTGGAACTCGTTGGTGCCGAAGCCGATGTCCGTGATCGTGGTCGCCGGGTCCGTTGCATCGGTGATGGTACCGCTGCCGCTGAGCAGCAGCCAGAGGCCCGTAGCGGGGAAGGTCGGAAGGGATGCGTCCATGGAGGCGTCAGCGCTGTTGAGGGTGCAGAAGTTCTGATCGGAGCCCGCGTTCGCGTTGCCCATGGTGCCGTCGAAGACCGTGATCGTCACGGTGTCCGATGTGGTACCGCAGGCGCCGTTGTCGAGCGTCCACGTGAGTACCGTTTCGCCCGTGGCCAGTCCGCTCACACCACTGGTCGGTGAGGCCGGATCGTTGATGAAACCGCTGCCGCTAACGACCGCCCACGAACCGGTGGCCGGAGCCTGGGGCGCATTGCCCGACAGGTTCACCGCTCCGGTAGGCGAGCAGAGTTGCTGGTCCTCGCCGGCGTCCGCGTTCGGTGAAGCGGCATCGTAGACGCCGATCTGAACGAGGTCCGTGGTCGCAGGACCACAAGGACCATTGTCGATGTTCCAAGCGAGGACCACGATGCCGGGTGCAAGACCCGTTACGCTCGTGCTCGGGTCAGAGGCATCGGTGATGGTAGCGGTACCGCTCACCAAGGTCCACACGCCGGTGGCCGGGAATACGGCCGGGTTGGCGGCCATCGTCACGTTGTTCGGTTGCGTAGGCACACAGATATCCTGATCGGGTCCGGCATCCGCATCCGCTTGTTCGCTGTCGTATATCCTCACGCGCAGTGTATCCGTGGTGGTACCGCACGCGCCATTGTCGATCGTCCATACGAGCAGGTTGTCCCCGATGGGCAGGTCCGTGATCGTGGTCAGGGGGTCGCTTGCGTCAACGAATGTCCCACCGCCCGAAGCGATCGACCAGGCGCCCGTTCCCGGGAACACCGCGCTGTTGGCCGCCATGGTAGCCGATGTGTTCGGCGTGCAGAAATCCTGGTCCGGACCGGCCGCTGCCGGCGCGGCCGTGCTGTCGAATACCGCGATGGTGATCGTGTCGTGTGTCGGCGGGCCGAAACCGCACGTTCCATTGTACACCATCCAGTCGAACACGTTCAGACCCACGCTCAGGCCGGTGATGCTGGCCGCCGGGTCGAGCGTATCAGAAATGATACCTGTTCCGGAGATCAACGTCCAGGTACCGTAGCCCGGGAAGGTCGGCACGAGCGCCTGCATGGCGGTGCTGTCGTCCGGTGTGCAAAGTTCCTGGTCAGGACCCGCATCGGCCGGCGGGGCCGTCGGATCGAACGTGGTGACGACCACGGTATCGGTCAGGAGGCCGTTGTTCGGGCAGGGGCCCAGGTCCAACGTCCACACGAGCGTGGTTATCCCGATCTGGAGGTCGGTGACCTGCGACGTGGGGTTGTTCGGCTCCGCTACCGTACCCGGCCCGCTGATGATGGTCCAAGTGCCCGTGGCCGGCGCCAGCGGTGTCTCTCCGAAGAGGTCGACGACCGTTTGGGGCAGGCAGGCCTCCTGGTCCGGACCGGCGTTCGGTGCGTTCGTGCTATCGCTGTACAGGATCACGGTCATCGTATCCGCCGTGATCGCGTTCGGGCACGGCCCGTTGTCCGTCGTCCAGACGAAGGTGTTCGTGCCGATGGTGAGACCCACCACCTTCGATCCCGGGTCATTCACGTCCTCGAACAGACCTGCTCCCTCGATCAGGGTCCAGGTGCCCGTAGCCGGGAACGTAGGCGTGTTGCCCGCCAGGAAGATGCTGTCCTGCGGTGTGCAGAGTTCAACGTCCGGACCCGCGTCGGCCGGGAGGTTGTTCTCGTCGAAGATGAAGATGCTCACACTATCGCTGCTTACCCCGCACACGCCCTGGGTCAACGTCCACACCAGGATGTTCTCACCCACCGGCAGGTCGCTCGCCGCCGTGGTAGGACTGGTCGCATCGCCGAACGTGGCCGCACCCTGCGCCACGGTCCAAAGACCGGTGCCCGGTGCCGTCGGTGCATTGCCTTCCAGGAACGTGGAGGTGTTCGGCGTACAGAACTCTTGATCCGCACCTGCTGCTGCCGGTGGCGAATTCAGGTCGAAGAGTTCGATCTGCATCTGGTCCGCCGTGATCCCGTTCGCGCAGGGCCCATTACTCGCGGTCCATTCGAGAATGAGCGTGCCGATACCGATGTCGGTGACCGTCGTTGTCGGACTGGCCGGGTCGGTGATCGTGCCGGTGCCGCTGACGATCGTCCATGTGCCCGTGGCCGGGAAGGTCAGCGCACTGCCTGCCAGCGTTGCGCTCGTTACCGGGGTACAGACCTGTTGGTCAGGACCGGCGTTCGCATCCGGATTGTTCTGGTCGAATACGAAGATGCTCACGAGATCCGTCGTCAGGGAGTCCGCGCACGGGCCATTGGTGACCACCCACTGGAAGATGTTCTCCCCTACCTCGAGGTTGGTGATAGCCGTGTTCGGATCGTTCGCGTCGGCGATGTCGCCCGCGCCGCTGATCAGGCTCCATGTGCCAGTGCCGGGGAAGATGAACGCGCTGCCGGCCATGTTGGTCGACGTGTTCGGCGTGCAGAGCTCTTGATCAGGACCGGCGTCAGCTACGGCTTGATCATCGTCGAAGATGAAGATGCTCATCTCGTCGTTGCTGATCCCGCTCTCGCAGGGTCCGTTGTCCACCGTCCATTGGATGATCGTCTCACCGACGGACAGGCTCGCCACCACCGTATTGGGGTCGTTCGCATCCACGAAGGTCCCGGTGCCCTGCAGCATTGTCCAGGTACCGATCGCCGGGAACGTTACCGGGCTTCCGCTCAGTTGATAGCCGTTCACTGGCGTACAAAGGGACGTGTCAGCACCCGCATCGGCGAGGGCGTTGTCCGCATCGAAGAGGAAGATGCTCACGGTATCGGTCGTCAGCCCGTTCAAGCAGGGGCCATTGCTGACGGTCCATACGAATACGTTCTCGCCGATCGTCAGACCGCTCACACCGCTTGCCGGATCGTTCACGTTCACCACGTTACCCGTTCCTCCTACCAGGCTCCAGGTGCCGGTTGCGGGGAAGGTCACGGGACTACCTGCCAGAACCGCGTCCGTCGTGGGAGTACAGAGCTCCTGGTCAGGACCCGCGTTCGCTGGCGGGTTGTTCTCATCGAACATGAAGATGCTCACCTGGTCGGTAGTGAGGCCATTCGCACAGGGGCCGTTGTCCACCGTCCACTGGAAGATGTTCTCTCCGACGACCAATCCGCTCACAGCGGAGTTGGGGTCGTTGATGTCCGCGATGATCCCCGAACCGCTTACCAGGGTCCATGTGCCTTGGGCCGGGAAGATCAAGGAGCTGCCGGCGAGAGCGGCCGAGTTGGCCGGTGTACACAGTTCCTGGTCGGGACCTGCGTCAGCACCCGGGTTGTTCGCGTCGAACAGGAAGATCGTCACCTCGTCCGTGGTGATACCGTTCGTGCAGGGACCATTGTCCACCGTCCAGGCGAACACGTTCGCACCGACGGACAGACCGGAAACGCCGCTTGCCGGATCATGCGTGTCCGCGATGGTGCCGGTCCCGCTCACCAAGGTCCATGTGCCCTGTGCGGGGAAGATGACCGAACTGCCTTGCAGGCTGGTGCTGTTGTTCGGCGTACACAGCTCCTGGTCAACGCCGGCATCAGCGATCGGGTTGTTCTCATCGAACAGGAAGATGCTCACCTGGTCCGTCGTCAGGGCGTTCACACATGGGCCGTTGCTCACGATCCACTGGAAGATGTTCTCACCCACCGTCAACCCGCTCACCGTGGTGTTCGGGTCGTTCTCATCGGCGAATACACCCGTGCCTTGCACAACGCTCCATGTGCCCTGCGAGGGGAACGTCAAGGCGCTGCCGGCAAGGATGGTGGTCGTGTTGGGCGTGCATAGCTCCTGGTCCGGACCGGCATCTGCTATCGCGTTGCCCTCATCGAAGAGGTAGATGCTCAACGTGTCCGTCGTGAGCCCGTTCGCGCACGGACCGTTGCTCACCGTCCAAACGAACGTGTTGACGCCGATGGTCAATCCGGTGACGGTCGTTGCCGGGTCGTTCGCGTCGGTGATCACGCCGCCACCTGATACCAATGTCCAGGTACCTGCTGCGGGGAAGATCACGGCGCTGCCCGCAAGTGTCGTGGAGGTCGCTGGTACGCAGAGTTCCTGATCGGTTCCGGCGCTGGCCACCGGATTGTTCTCATCGAACACGAACAGGCTCAACTGGTCAGTGGTCAGTCCGTTCGCGCAAGGTCCGTTGCTTACCGTCCATGCGTAGATGTTCTCGCCTACGCCAGCCCCGGTCACCGTGGTGTTCGGGTCATTCGCATCGGCGAAGAGACCCGTGCCTTGCACAA
>JAGODO010000382.1 GCA_017998165.1 Flavobacteriales bacterium
GGCCTTGATCACTCGGATGCCGCTGAAGCTCTCCTGCGCCAGCGTGCTCAGTTCGCTCTGTTGCGCCTGTACGGCCAGGCTGCGCTTGTTCATCACGTCGCTCACATAGTAGATGGCGATGCTCAGCAGCGGTAGCGGGGCCAGGGACCAGAGGGTGAGTTCCGTGTTCACGTCCAGCATCACCCAGATGATCATGACGCTGAGCACGATGAGGCCGAGGATGTACATGATGGCCGGCCCGATGTACATCCGCACTTTTCCGACATCCTCGCTGATGCGGTTCATAAGATCACCGGTGCTGTTGCGCTTGTAAAAGGCGCGGTCCAGCTTCTGGTAATGGTGGAAGATGTCGTTCTTCAGGTCGTACTCGATCAATCGGCTCACCACGATGATCGTCTGCCGCATGAGGAACATGAAGAAGCCCTGCAGCAGGGTGAAGACCACGAAGAGCACGGCATAGAAACCGGCGAACCACATGACGTTGTTCCGCATCGCCTCATCATCCATCGCGCCATTGAGCCGCGCATGCAGGTCGATGCCGGTCCAACCGACCCAGCTCCGCAACTGTTCCGGTACCTCGATATGGCGCTGCTCCACGGGCAGTTGGCGCTGGGTGATGCCCGTGCCGATGAGGTCGAAAGCCTCGCGCACCACCTGCGGGGCGTACACGGAGAACAGGCTGCTGAGCGCGACGAAGAGCACGCCCAAGGCCATTCGGCCCCAGTAACGGCGGAAGTAAGGGTTGAGCGAAAGGAGCGAACGCATTCCGGCGTGCGCGAAAGTAGAGGGCGCGTCCGGCCGTCTTCTTGGACCAGTTCAACGCTTCCGGCGGAGCGGAACGGGGCCTTCATCGATCCACAGGAATTCCACATGACCACATGGGTCGCACGTCTACATTTGCGGCATGCCGCCCGGAGGGGTGGCGTTGTTCTTCCCAACGAGAGCCGCACGGATGAAGCGTATCGATCGCACCATCGCCACCAGGCATTCGCACGGGTCGCTTTCGCCGTTCCTCACTTCAACCTTGCCGTCGGGCCAATTCCGGCCGCCGTTCGCGGTCGGCAATACCTTCTTTGCGCCATGTCCGTGAAAACCGCTGAAGCCACCGTCACGCAAGGCGTGCTCGGCCGCATGGAAATGCACGACCACGAGGAAGTGCTGTTCAGTTTCGACCGCACTACGGGGCTCCGGGCCATCATCGCGGTGCACGACACCACGCTCGGCCCCGCCCTCGGGGGAACGCGCATGTGGCCGTATGCGACCGAGGTGGAAGCCTTGAACGACGTCATGCGGCTCAGTCGCGGGATGACGTACAAAAGCGCGCTTGCCGGACTGGACCTCGGAGGTGGAAAGGCCGTGATCATCGGCGATGCACGCACGCAGAAGACCGAAGCGATGTTCCGCCGCTTCGGCCGCTTCGTCGACAGCCTCAATGGCCGCTACATCACGGCGGAGGATGTTGGCATGAGCACCACGGAAATGGTGAACATCCGCAAGGAGACGAAATACGTGGCCGGGCTGCCCGAGGAGATGGGCGGCAGCGGCGACCCTTCGCCGGTGACGGCCTATGGCGTTTTCTGCGGTATGAAGGCCGCAGCGAAAACCGCTTATGGAACGGACAGCATGGTCGGCCGCAAGGTCGCGATCCAAGGCGCCGGCAACGTGGGGCGATACCTCACCGGTCACTTGGTGGAGGAGGGGGCCATCGTGTTCCTCACCGACATCCACGACGACAAGCTGGCTGCGATCAAGGCCGAGTATCCCGCAGTGAACATCGTGAAGCCGGACGCCATCTACGATGTGGACATGGACATCTACTCACCGTGCGCCTTGGGGGCAACGGTGAATGATGAGACGCTGGCCAAACTGAAATGCAGCGTGATCGCGGGTGCGGCGAACAACCAGCTGGCTGACGAGCAGAAGCACGGAGCTGCCGTGATGGCGAAGGGGATCCTGTACGCGCCCGATTTCCTGATCAACGCGGGGGGGATCATCAACTGCGCGTGGGAACGGAAAGGGTACAACCGCAAGGCCGCGCTCAACCAGACGGAGAACATCTACAACACCGCGATGGCCATTTTCAAGCGGAGCCAGGCCGAGAAGATCCCGACATACCTCGCGGCGAACGAGGCGGCCGAGCACCGTGTGCGCAGCATGCGCGAGGCGGGGCTGCGCTTCTGACCTCATGCTCAACCGTAGATATCTGCGTATCAAGGTCTATCAGGCGCTCTATGCGTTCTGGCAGAGCGATGGTGGCAGTGCCGCCAAAGTGGAGAAGGAGATGTTCCTGAGCATCGAGCGCACGTTCGATCTCTATGTGCAGCTCATGCTGCTGTTCGGCGAATTGCACCGGATCGCGGGCAACCGGATCATGGACCGCAAGCAGAAGCACCTGCCTACGGCCCAGGATCTCGCTCCGAACATGCGCTTCGTTGAGAACACGGTGCTCGTTCTCCTGAGTGAGAGCAAGCGGCTGCTCCTGGAGAGCGAAAAACGCAAGCTCGGCTGGATGGGCCAGGGTGAGATGCTGAACCGCATGTACAAGGAGTTCGAGGAGAGCGAGGCGTACAAACAGTACATGGCGGCACCCACTGCGGGCTTTGGAAAGGACCAGGAGGTCATCCTGCGATCGTTCCTGGACCACATCTCGGACTTCGAGCCGCTGCACGACTACTGCGAAACGAAGAGCATCTATTGGCTGGAGGACCTGGACCTTGCCTGTAGCCTGGTGAAACGGAGCATCGAAACGCTGAAGTCCGGGGACACGGAACTGGCGTTGAGCGATCTCGACCGCGAGCCGAAGGAGGAGCGCGAATTCGTCACCACGCTGTTCCGCAAGACCATCGACCTGGCCGATGAGCACGAAAAGGAGATCGGCGCCAAGGCCGCGAACTGGGAAGCTGACCGCATCGCGTTGAGCGATATGATCCTGATGAAGATGGCACTGGCCGAGGTGAAGTGCTTCGATCAGATCCCGGTGAAGGTCACGATGAACGAATACATCGAGATCGCCAAGGCCTACAGCACCCCGAAGAGTAAGAACTTCATCAACGGCATCCTCGACAAACTCTTCGCCGAGGGCAGGGACAGCGGGGTGATCAGAAAAGTGGGCCGCGGGCTGCTTGAGAACTGAGACATGAGCAGTTCAAGCC
>JAGODO010000383.1 GCA_017998165.1 Flavobacteriales bacterium
GGGCCGAACGGTGCCATGTGCTGCACGTCGCGAACGAGCCGGTCGCTCACCCTGTCCAGTCCGATCTCCAGATCGATCTCCTCCTCCGGTACGCGCAGGTTCTCCGGCATGCGCGCGCGAACGACCTCCTCGAAACGCTCGCGGAAGGCATCCACGTTCTCCACAGGCATGGAAAGCCCGGCAGCGTACATGTGCCCGCCGAACTGATCGAGCAGGTGCGCGCACGCGCTGATCGCCTCATGCACATCGAATCCCTTCACACTGCGGGCGCTGCCGCTGGCCTTGCCGTTGCTTTCGGTGAGCACCACGGTAGGCCTGTAGTGCGTTTCGATCAACCGCGATGCCACGATGCCCACGACGCCCTTGTGCCAGGTGCTGTTGAAGATCACCGTGGTCCAGGCATCCCGCAGCGGACCTTCTTCCTCGAACATCCCGAGCGCCTGGCGGGTGATCTCCTTGTCCAGGTCCTGGCGATGGGTATTGTTCCGGTCGATGCGGAGCCCGATCTGCTCGGCTTGCGACAGGTCGTGGCTCAACAGCAGCTCAACCGCTTGTTGGCCGTGCTCGATGCGGCCCGCCGCATTGATCCGCGGACCGATCACGAAGACGAGGTCGGTGATGGTGAGCTCCCGCTTGAAGTTCGTCATGCTCAGCATGGCTTGTACGCCATGCCGGACGGGGCCCTTGTTCAGCCGCTTCAGGCCGAAGTGCGAGAGCACCCGGTTCTCGCCGTTCACCGGCACGATATCACAAGCGATGCTGATGGCCACCAGGTCCAACAGCGCTTCCAGCTCGGTGAAGGCGATGCTGTTGTGTTCCGCCAGCGCCTGCATGAGCTTGAACCCGATCCCGCAGCCGCTCAGCTCTTTGAAGGGATAGGGACAGTCCGGACGCTTGGGATCGAGCACCGCGACCGCGGCCGGGATCTCCGCTCCGGGCAGATGGTGGTCACAGATGATGAAGTCGATGCCCTTCTCTTTCGCGTAGGCCACCTTGTCGATGCTCTTGATGCCGCAGTCCAGCGCGATGATGAGCGTTACGCCGTCTTCCGAAGCGCGGTCGATGCCGAGCGTACTGATGCCATAGCCTTCGGCATAGCGGTCCGGCACGTAGTGGCACAGATTGCCCGTGAAACGCGAAAGGAAGCCGTAGACGAGCGCCACGCTGGTGGTGCCGTCCACATCATAGTCGCCGTAGACCATGATGCGTTCCCCATCGCCCAGGGCGCGTTCGATGCGCCCCACGGCGAGGTCCATGTCCTTCATCAGGAACGGGTCGTGCAGTTGGGTGAACTGCGGGCGGAAGAAGGCGCTCGCTTCAGCAGGCGTGCGCATGCCGCGCTGCACCAGCAGGCGTGCGAGCTCAGGCGGACAACGGTCGCTGGTGAGTGCGTGTACCTGATCGGCCGATGGTTCGGGCTTCAACCTCCATCGCTTGCTTTGGGCCGTGCTCATATGTGCCGAAGGTACTCAGCCGGACTTTTCCGCGCGCATCCCGGACCTGGCGATCACTCCGCGCCGAGAAGTTCCCGCGCTTCCTTGAGTTCCGCCTGTGCCTTGGCAGATAGCTCCGGCACCTTGGGGTCCATGGACGCCAGCTGTTCGCGGACCAGATCGCCGACGATCGCCCGCGTTTCCCACTGCTCATCGGCAGGTACCACGAACCAGGGCGCATGCGGCGCGGCGGTTGCCCGGATCGCTTCCTCATAGGCGTTCATGTACGCGTCGAAGTGCTCGCGTTCCTTCACGTCGCCCACGCTGAACTTCCAGTTCTTCTTCGGGTCTTCGATCCGCTCCAGAAAGCGCTTGCGCTGCTCCTTCTTGCCCATGTGCAGGAAGAATTTCATGATCACCGTGCCGCTTGTCGCCAGATGCTCCTCCCACGCGCGGATCGCGTCATAGCGCTTCTCCCAGAAAGCGGCGGTCGCGTCTTTCGGTTCGCCGACGTCCGGCAAGCGTTGGCCGAGCAGGTATTCCGGGTGGACCTTCACCACGAGCACCTCCTCATAATGGCTGCGGTTGTGCACGCCGATCATGCCGCGTGCGGGTGCCGCCTTCGCGTGCCGCCAGAGGAAGTCGTGCTGCAATTCTTCGCTGGTCGGTTGCTTGAACGCGGTCACCGAACAGCCCTGGGGGTTCACCCCGCTGAGCACATGGTCGATCGCCGAGTCTTTTCCAGCGGCATCCATCGCCTGGAAGATCAGCAGAAGTGACCGGCGGTCTTCCGCGTACAGCAGTTCCTGCAGCGCGATGATGCGCTCACGGTCCTCGGCCAGTAGTTCTTTCAGTTTCTCCTTGCCGATACGCTCCTGCAGTTCGGTGGGGTGGTCGGCCAATTTGAAGCGACGACCATCGGTGATCTTGAACGGGGTTGTTGCGAACGACATGGAGCAGTGTTGTGGAACAAGGTTAGCGCATCGTATGAAAGCCGAACGTCCGGCCTCAGAGGAGAGGCCGGACGTTCGCAACAGATCGTTCCGCGTTCAGCGGACCACTTCGAAGGCGCGCGCCTGACCGGCACCTGCCGTTCCACGCGCACGTACGCTGTACACGCCGTTGTTCAGGCCGGAAACGTCCAGTGTGGCGAGCGTGGCCTGGTTGCCGATGCTCTGGCTCATCACCAAGCGACCGGCCGCGTCGATCACCTCCAGTACGGAAGCGTTCTCCACACCGGCCACGTTGATGTTCACCACGTCCGTGGCGGGCGAGGGATACGGCTGGCCCAGGTTCGCCATGGCCGCATCGAACTCCTCAACGCTCACGATGCCGTAGAACCAATCGTGGCTCAATTGCACCATCGCAAGGCCCACGCTCTCATCGGTCATCTGTTCGGGTCCCACCCCGAAGTACACGACCTTGTGTCCACCCGTCTCCGCGCGCAAGCCGCCGATCTTCGTGGCCGTGTTGTAACGCATGATCGGCACGGCCGGGGCGATGGGTTCGATCCGCTCAGGATAGCTGTTCGTGCCGAAAACGCTGTTGATGGCCGAGTTGGATACCGTTCCGAACACCGCGTCGGCATCCTCGAAGTTCACCTGGTTGTCCGCAGTGCTGCCATCGTCCACGAATTCGGCGAGCAACAGGTCGGTGTAGAAGGCCTGGATGGCCGGGGTGGTATGCGAGCCGGTGGCACCGC